>JAYVAP010000231.1:0-11355 GCA_043750915.1 Spirosoma sp.
TCAGTATTTCTGGGACGATGGGCACGAAGAATTTCACGACTTCGGCATTTGCCAGTTTAACGACGAGGGTTTACTTATCTTCGACAATCCGCGCATCTACGGCGAGTCGTGGGAAACCCGCGACAGCATTTGCCTGGTCTGGACATACCTCAACCGGCCCGGCTCCAAACTCTTCGAGATGATCGACCTCATTGGCGACGGCACCCACCGCGTCAGAAACTGGCGATGGACCGAAAACGACCAGTTCCAGGGCATCACCATGATCGACGAGCGCAAAGTGGCCACCGCCGACCAGATGGACCCTGTTTTCTGGGAAAACACGGCGGCCCGCCGAACCCTGGGCCCCTCGCGCTCCGACCGATAACGAGCCTATTTTCTCCTTCTGATCTGTACCCCTTTAACCTGTCAACTACATGGCAATGACCATTACCGAGAAAATCATGGCGCAAAACAGCGGGCGCGACCGGGTGGTGCCGGGCCAGCTAGTATGGGCCGATGTCCATACTGTGATGACCATGGATTATCTGGGCAAGCAAACGTTTATGAAACTCCACGAACTGGGCTGCACCGAGGTGTTCGACCGGGACCGGGTCATCTGCGTTTCCGATCACCTCAGCCCGCCCCCCACCGAGCAGTTTGCCACCATGCTCAACCAATGGCGCGAGGTAGTCCGCGAACACAACATTACGCACTTCTACGACCTGGGCCGCCAGGGAATTGCCCACCAGATTATGGTGGAGCAGGGCCACGTGCTGCCCGGCAAAATCAGCATTGGCACCGATTCTCATGCCAATACCTACGGGGCCGTGGGCGCGGTGGGCAATGCGGTGGGTGTAACCGATGCCGCCGTGGCCATGGCCACCGGTAAAGCCTGGTTTCGGGTACCCGAATCGGTCAAATTTGTTATCAACGGGGTTTGGCAACCCTGGGTCATGGCCAAAGACCTAAGCCTGCACATCATGGGTATGATGCACTGGAACGGGCACCTGATCTACAAATCCCTCGAACTCGAAGGCCCCGCCATCAGCGCACTGGGCATGGCCGGCCGCATGACCCTCTGCAACATGACGGTAGACCTGGGTGCCAAAAACGGCATCATTGCCCCCGACGATATTACCGCGCAGTATCTGGCCCCGGTGGCCAAAGGCAGCTGGACCCCGCTCAGCTCAGATGCCGACGCGCACTACGATGCCGTCTATGAAATTGACGTAACAAACGTTGGACCCACCGTTGCCCTGCCCGACCGCCTGGACGATGTGGTTCCGGTGGAGCAGGTAGTGGGCCGCAAATTCAACAAAGCCTTTGTGGGTACCTGTACCAACGGACGAGTCGAGGATTTTGCCATGATGGCCAAAATCCTGGCAGGCAAACAGGTTCATCGCAGTGTGAACATGCTGGCGGTGCCAGCCAGCCAGGCGGTTTTTCTGGAATCGCTGAAACTGGGTTATATCCAGACCCTGATTGAAGCCGGCGTAGCCGTCGATACGCCCAGCTGCGCGGCCTGCGCGGGCATTCATACCGGCGTGGCGGGCGATGGCGACATTGTGCTGAGCGCGGGCAACCGAAACATGAAAGGTCGGATGGGAAGCAAAAACGCCCAGATCTATCTGACCTCGCCCGCTGTCGTAGCCGTATCGGCCATTACCGGCGAAATCACCGATCCCCGTACATTTTCGCTATAAACGCCTGTTAAACCCTAAAAATCAGTTATATGGCCATTATTAAGGGCACGGCATGGGTAGCCAAGAACTACGTTATGTCGTTCGATATGATTATCCAGAAATTCTGGACCGCTCCCATCGACCCCGTCGAAAACAGCAAGTGGGTTATGGCCGGGGTCAACGAAGCATTCAACCGGGAAAGCGGCTTCATCGATCACGGCTACACGTTTATTGTGGCGGGACATAATTTTGCCGGGGGCGGCAAAAGCATCGAGCACTGCGTAACAGGGCTGATGGGCGCGGGTATCCGGGCCGTCTTTGCCACCTCCTTTGCGCGGCTTCAGTTCCGCAATGCCATTAATTACGGGCTTCCCTTCATTACCTGCCGCGACATGAATCTACACTGCGAAACGGGCGATGAGCTGGCCTACGACCCCGAAACGGGCCTGATCCAGAACCTCACCAACAACCAGACCTTCCAGAGTTTGCCGCAGGAGCCGTTTGTGTCGGAGGTGGCCGCAGCGGGCGGGCTGATTGCCTTTGTGAGCCGCAAAATTGCCGATGGCAGCATGCACACCCTTCGCTAACCCAGCCCACTTGCAACCCCATGATTGAGAATACCGCCAAAACAAAACTCCGGAGCGGGCAACCGTTGCTGGGCGTTATCTCGCCCACCACCGACCCCACCCTTTGCGAATACATCGGCCTGGCCGGGTTCGATTTTTACATGATCGACGGCGAGCACGGCCCCATTTCCATTACGGAGGCCATCCACATGATTCGCGCCTGCGAAGTGGCCAAAATTCCCTGCTTCGCCCGCATCCGAAGCATCGACGAGAAACTTATCCTGCAATATATGGACGCGGGCATTGTGGGTGTGATGATGCCCGGCATCCAAACCGCCAGCCACGTGCAGGCCTTAGTCGATGCCGTCAAATATCCACCCCTGGGCAAACGCGGGCTGGGGCCGGTGCGGGCGGGCGACTATCTGGCCGGGAAACTGGGCCAGCAGGCCTACATCGAACATGCTAACGCCCATACGCTGGTGCTGCCGCAACTGGAAGACATTGCCTGCCTGGAAAACCTCGACCAAATGCTCACCGTGCCGGGTGTCGATGGTTTTGTGATCGGCCCGCGCGACCTGGCCATGAGCATGGGATTCTACGACGGCCCCAACCACCCCGAAGTGCAGGCCGTAATTGACCAGATTCGGGAAAGGGTGCTGGCCGCCGGCAAACATATTGGCACGGTAGCGGGCACCGCCGGGCAGGCCCGCACCCTTATTGGGCAGGGCTTTACGCTGATTCTGAATTCGGCCCAGGGGCTGCTGATGAAGGCCGGTAAGGACTTTCTGACGGCCAAAACACCCGTGTGAACATAAAAAAATACCATTCGTCATGGAATTATCGACCAAAACCGCCCGCGAAATCTATTACCAGGTTCGGGACAATCCGGCCCGCGCCCGCTTTGGCTTTGGGCAGAAAGCCGTTATTGTCAACATCGACATTCAGCAGGCTTACACCAACACGGCAGCCTTTCCGAAAACGGCCTACGAAACTGATCCTAACCAGATTGACTATATCAACCAGCTTAATACACTGGCGCGGGCCAAACAATTGCCGGTGGTGTTCACTTACGTTGCCTACATGGAATCCGGGGCCGACGCGGGCGTATGGGGAACGCGCACCCACACCCCCGACTCACTGCAGAATATTAAATTCGGGTCGCGCCGGGCCAAATTCGACGACCGGCTGATTGTTGATCGCAGCTACGATGCCATTTACTGCAAAAAAATGCCTTCGCCCTTTTTCGAGACCCCGCTACAATCGCTGCTGGTTTGGCACCAGGTCGACACGGTCATTCTGACGGGTGGCTCCACCTCGGGCTGCATCCGGGCGGCAGCGGTCGATGCCCTCTCGCGGGGCTACCGGACCATTGTGCCCGAAGAGTGCGTAGCCGATAAACACGAAAGTTATCACTTCGCCAACCTGACCGATATGGCCCTCAAATATGCCGATGTTGTGCCGGTGCAGGACGTTTTGGCCTACCTGACCCCAACTCCATGAAACGCGACCCCGAACTATATGACTATTGGCCCTACGTGGACCGGCCGAAACTGCGCTGGAAAAACGGGGCTAAACTGGCTTTCTGGGTAGCCCCCAACATTGAGTTTTATGAACTCAACCCGCCCAAAAACCCCTACCGCTCGGCCTGGGCGCGGCCCAACCCCGACGTGGTGGGCTACTCCATGCGCGACTACGGTAACCGCGCGGGCCACTACCGGATGATGGAGGTTATGGATAAATACGGCGTGCGCGGCAGCGTGTCGCTGTCGGTGGCCATGTGCCAGCATCACCCCGAAATTATCCGGGCCTGTGCCGAGCGCGACTGGGAGTTTTTTTCGCACGGTATCTACAACACCCGCTACTGCTATGGCATGGACGAAGCCCAGGAACGGGCCATCATTGAAGATGCCCTGCATACCGTTCGGGAGGCTACCGGGCAAACCGTGGCGGGCTGGCTGGCCCCCGCCCTGACCCACACCGAACGAACCTTCGACCTGATTGCCGAATACGGCATTAAATATACCTGCGACCTGTTTCAGGACGATCAGCCCCAGCCCATCCACGTCAGGTCGGGGCGGCTGATTTCTATGCCCTACAGCTTAGAAGTGAACGATGTGATCTGCTATAATGCCTACCTGCACACGCCCCGGCACTACGGCGACGTGTTGAAACGGCAATTCGACCAACTTTACCAAGAAAGCGAAGAATCGGGTGCGGTCATGTGCATTCCGCTCCATGCCTATCTGGTGGGGCATCCGCACCGCATCCAGGCCCTGGCCGACGCGCTGGCCCACATCACCGCCCACGCCGATGTGTGGGTGGCAACGGCCGCTGAGATTGCCGATTATTTCTACGAACATCATTATACCACCGTTCAGCAGCACATTGCTGCCCTAAACCCCAGGCCTGTTTTATGATGAATCCGATACGTCTGCTGCTCACCGGGTTGCTCATTATTGGCTTATGCACGCTCTCGCTGGCGCAGAAACGCGCAAAGCAGCCCATCCATGTCCAAAAACAACTGCCCGATGTAGCCCACCTGCTCACGCTTTTTGCCGGTGAATTCGATAACCTGGCGCAGGTTCAGGCGGAGAAAGATGCCAAAAGTGCCGAAATTCATGAACATATCCATTCCATCTTTGCGCCCGTTTCCCTGACCGCTCTGGGGCCAAATGTGCTTTATGTGAAGCAGTACATGGACGGCAATCCAAAAAAAATATACCGCCAACGGCTCTACAATTTCGTTAACGACCCCGCCGAGGGGGCCGTGCGGCTGGATATTTTTAGTTTCGACACTGACAGTTTGTATGACAACGCCCACCTGCACCCCGAAAAACTCACTAACCTGACACCCGCCCGCCTAACCAGCACGGCCGGGTGCGCCGTGTACTGGAAACGCGACCCAAACAGCCCCGCCTTAGATCGATACATCGGCTATATGAAAGACAAAGCCTGTAATTTCGTGTCGAAACGGTCGGGCAAGCGCGTGTTTATTACGGATAGCCTGCTGCTTGACCGCGACCAGCTCTGGATCCGCGATGAAGCCTTTGATGAAGCCGGCAATTATGTGTTTGGCCACAAAGGCCGCATTCATCACAAGCTGAAACGCTGCCAGCAGTATACGGGCTGGTTTGCACTCGAAAAAACGGATGGGACCAACGAGCACGAAAATGCCCGCGAGCTGGTGCTCTACAACCCGGGCGGGCGGCAAACACTGGTCACCCAAAACGGCAAACCCACCAGCTACGCCCTCGAACTGGCCACCCTGACAAACAGCCAGGGGCAGCCAGTACTGACATTGACCCTCTACGAAGCGGGCACAGTTCAGCCCCTTCAGGCGGCCTGGGCCGCACCCGATGCCCCGCTCATTGGCCTGAACACCCGCTGGCTGTCGGCAGCCCTGACCCGGCAGGAAACCCCAGCGGCAGTGGCCCGAACGCCCAAAAAATAATACGCCATGGCACTTCCCCCCGAATTTCTGGATTATCCCATGCGCCGGACGGGCATGGACCACGACCGCTACGGCACCAGCAACTTATTTGAGCGCCCGCCCATTCGCTGGCGCAACGGGGCGGATGTGGCCGTGCTGATTACGATTCCGCTCGAATTTTTCCCGCTCAACCAGCAGGGAAAACCCTTTAAAGCGCCCGGCGGCATGATGACCCCCTATCCCGATTACCGGCACTACTCCTCGCGCGATTATGGCAACCGGGTGGGCATTTTCCGGCTGTTTCGAGTGCTGGAGTCGCTACAGTTGAAAGCAACCATTCCGGTCAATTCGGCCCTGGCCGACCGCTACCCGCGTTTGATCGACGAGATTAACAAACGGGGCCACGAAATCATGGCCCATGGCATGGACATGGACACGCTGCACTACGGCGGCATGGACGAAGAAACCGAAATCCGGCAAATTGAAACGGCAGTGTCCACGTTGCGCCAGCGAAGCGGCCAGCCCGTTCGGGGGTGGCTCTCGCCCGCCTTTTCCGAATCGTTTCAAACGCCCGACCTGCTCACCCGCTTTGGCATTGACTATGTGGGCGACTGGGGCAACGATGACCTGCCCTATCGGATGCAAACCAGCAACGGCCCGCTGGTGGCCATGCCGGTTTCGCAGGAACTCAGCGACCGGCAAATTATTGCCGGCTACCACCATACGCCCGACTCCTTTGGCGAGCAGATTATCGATCAGTTCAATGGACTGCGCCACGAAACCACTCGCTATGGCGGACGGATGCTGTCATTGACGCTGCACCCCTACCTGTCGGGACTGCCCTACCACATCCGCAGCCTGCAAAATGCGCTGCACCACGTAACCCGCCAATCCGGTATCTGGTCGGCGGGCGGCAGCGATATACTGGACGACTTAACTAAAACGGCTTATTTCTCGTGAAAATCTCACTACCACTCCTCATCCTGCCGGTCGCTGCTGCCCTGTTGCTGGTGGCCGCGCAGCCTGCTTCCCGCCCAAGCCGGCTGATCGACCGGTTCGAAACGCATATCACCGGCGACTTCTCAAACCAAAAGCAGGTTGATGCCGAGCTACGGGCAGGACGGCAAATTCACCCGCTGGCAAAACACATCAACCGCCGGGCCGATGCCAAAATCCGTCATGCCCCTCCCATCGACGGCTTTTGGCTGCTCGAAGAAAGCTATTACCAGTATCCCGGCAAGCCCCTCGACGCAAAACCCTACCTGTTCCGGTTCGAAGCGGCAGGCGACACCGCCGTGAAACTGACGGTCTATAAATTCCCCGCCGGTTTACCCGTCGATTCGCTTAAAAACGATAATCAACGCTTAGTCATGGACTACAAAGACCTGGTAGCCTCACCCACTTTTAAACCCACGTTTTACCGCCTGACAGGCCACTCGTTCAGCACCCACGCCGTCAACGACCTCGGCAACGGTATGCGGTTTACGCTGACGGAGACCTTCACCAGAAAAAAATTAGTTGTGATGGAATTATTAGAGAAAAACGGCAGCCGGATAACACCCTATGATACGCCCATTGTGTATGACCGGGTGGAAAGTTTTTCTAAATAGAAACCTGATAGTCAGCAGGTTGCGGATCATTTTGTACCAATCAGCACCATTTTCATCTGCTCGGCCACAAACTGGTTACCCGCGTCGTTGAGGTGAACACCGTCGGTGGTCAGAATACCCTGTCTTTTGTTATCGGGGTTGCGGGTGAGGTTGTGGTTTAAAAGGGCTTTTCGCAAATCGACAACGGGCAATTTCCAGCGGGTTGCCATATCCCGGATGAGCTGGCTGTACTGGTTCAGATCGCCGTCCTGCTGATTGGAGAAATCGGTTTTCTCGCCAATGGCTGCGGGTGTACACAGCACCACGCGGACGTTGGCAGCCTGGAGTTTTTTGATGACCGCTTCATAAAACCGCACAAACTTATCGGGATCGGTGCCGGTGCCTGAGGTGGCTTTGTGCCAGACATCGTTAACGCCCACCCAAATCACGACAATGTCGGGCTGTTTGGCCAGCACATCATCGTCTATGCGCAGGTAGAGATCGTAGATTTTGTTGCCGCTGACACCGGCCCCCAGCAGCTCGAACTGACCAACTGGCAGCAGATTTCGGAGCCGATCGATATAGCCGCCGGGATCGATGCCCGCCTGGGTGATGGAGTCGCCAAAGAAAACCACCCGCGTGGGTTTGGCTGCGGTCAGGGCCAGCAAGCCCGCCAGGAACAGGGTGGCAACGAATAGATTGATTTTTATCATGGTCATTTGGGTTTGTCAGGTGTTTGATACGGCAGCGATCCGGGCGGCCCGCTGCGCCGGAAACCACGAGGTCAGAATTGTAACCAGTATGGCCAGTATGCCCGTCAGCACAATATCGCTGGTGTAGAGCCGGACCGGATAAGCGTCGATGATGGAACTGACCGTTCCCATGCGGATAAAACCGTACCGCTCCTGCGCCAAACAAATAACGATACCCAGCACCAGCCCGGCCACTGCCCCCGTCAGGGCAATGATGGCCCCTTCGGTCAGAAAAATCCGGCGAACCATCCCCGCTGTAGCCCCCATGGCAAACAGAATTTTTATGTCCTCCTGCTTTTCGATCACCAGCATCGAGAGCGAAAAGAAAACGTTGACCGAAGCAATCAGGATAATAAACGCCAGCGTTAGGGCCACAAAGAGTTTCTCCACGCGAATGGCCCGGTACAAATCCTTGTTCAGATCGTCGCGGCTCTGCACAAGCAGTTTAACACCCGGACCGGTGGATGCGTCTATCACTGCCTGCAGTGCCTGTTTAGCCGCGTCTTCGTTGGTGCCGGGCCGGAGCTGAAGTTCTAAGCTGGTAACCTCATCGGGCTGGTAGCCAAAGAGTTCCCGCGCGGTAGCCAGCGGAGCCAGCACAAAATTATCGTAGCGTGATTCGATAAAGAAAACCCCCGCCACCGTCAGTGATGCCCGGCTGAACGCGTCCGGATTGAGCACGCTGAACGACTGGCCGCTGCGGGGATAAAGCATTTCGAGCGGGGTCAGAATATCCGTTGGCGAGATGCTCAGATCACTGCGCACACCGTCGGCAACAATGGCGTAATTGACCCCCTGCCCACGCAACAGCAACCTGCCTTCGAGCAGGGCCGAGTCGAGCTGCCGACGCTGGAGGTAGTTCTCATCCACACCCTTGAGCCGCACCACCGTTTGTCCATCGGCATATTTGGCCAGCGCGTTATCCTGCGCCACGGCCGTCAGCAGGGCCACGCCGGGCGTTTGGCGCAGGCGCAGGCGCAGGCCGGGCGTGGCCATGAACCGCTTGCCTGCTGTGGGGGCAATGGTCATGTCCGACTCGAAGGTCTTGAAAATCTGCCGGTTCAGGGCTTCCATGCCGTTGAATACCGACAGCACAATCACTAAGGCCATCGTGCCTACGCCCACGCCGAGCATCGACAAAACAGAAAGCCAGCTGATGAAACTGCGCTTTTTCTTGGAGAAAAAATACCGGCGGGCAATCCAGGCGGGCAGGTTCATACCTTACGCATCGTCATCATCGTCTTCCGCCGGCGCGGGCGGAATATCCAGCCCGTGAAAAAGTTTGTCCATTTTGTCGGCGTATTCAACCGAATCATCGAGGTAGAAACTCAGCTCCGGCACAATCCGGAGCTGATGCCGGACGCGGACGCCGAGGTGCTGGCGGAGCACTTTGCCTTTTTCCTGGATATTTTCCAGCAGCAACTGTTTATTTTTAGTAGCCAGAAAACTCAGGTACACACGGGCGACGCTCAGATCGGGCGAGATTTTGACGCTGGTGACCGTAATAAACGCCCCGCTGAACAAATGGGGCACCTCGCGCTGAAAAATTTCGCTCAGGTCTTTTTGTAGCTGCCGGGCCACTTTCTGCTGTCTTTTCGATTCCATAATTGGGGTCTTGTCGGTTGGTACCGCCGACAGAAGCCCGGCCAATCGACGATGTGGCCGGGCCTTCCGGTGCGCCCACATAACGTATGTTGTGCGCTGCGCTGCCAGAGTCGGGTGCAAATATCCACACCTTTTTCCGTTCTGCCGAAAATGGCCGTAATTTTGACCAGCTTTTCGGTGAGCAGCCGACCGTTGCTGCCGCACAAACTGTTTATTCATCAGTATTTACTGTGGGCTGATACCTGCTCACTGATTCCCGGCCACTTGCTTAGTTTCTTCCGCTCTTATTTCCCGTATCAGTACGTGAGTCTGCTGGCCCTGCTGCTGCTGATTCGGCTGCCCCTGCTGCTGCACCCACTGCCCCTGCTGCTTCCCGAACTCAACTGGCTGCTGGTAGGCGAACAGATGGGCCGGGGCAATTTGCTCTACCGCGACATCTGGGATAATGTCAGTCCGCTGTCGGGGGTGGTTTATTGGGGTTTGGATGCGCTGTTTGGCCGGTCTTTGCTGGCCCTGCGCGGAGCCGCCACGCTGGTGTCTGTTTTTCAGATTATATATTTCAACTACCTGACCAACAACCGCGATGTCTATGCTGACCGTACGTTCTGGCCGGGCCTGATCTACCTGCTTTTTCTGCACCTTTCGTTCGACTGCCTGACGCTTTCGCCGGTGCTGATGGCAACGAGCTTCTTACTGCTGGCCTTTGGCACGCTGATTAAGCAGATGGAACGCCGGGGAGCCACCGACGAAGTGTTTGAAGTAGGTTTTTATATTGGCCTGGCGGCCCTGTTCTATTTGCCGTCGGCCCTGTTCATTGCCTGGGCGGCCCTGTCGCTGCTGTTCTACACGGGTGCCACCTTCCGGCAGCACTCGCTGGCGTTGTTTGGCTTTTTGTTCCCCATTGCCGTTACGGTACTGTTTTATTACCTCAACGACGGCCTCGACGACTTCAACCGCAACCTGCTGTCGTCGGTATTTCGGGTTCGGCAATACGCACTGTCCGACTTTCTGTCGCTGCTGGCTGCCCTGCTCATTCCACTGGGGCTGGGGGTACTGGGTTTTTTGAGTTTGTTCAATACCACCAGCCGCTACGTCAATTTTCAGCAGCGCATCCAGCAAATCATGATGCTCTGGTTTGGCTGTGCCCTGCTGACGCTGGCCCTGATGCCGTTTCTGGCCCCTATGGGGTTTCTGAGTTTTGTGCCGCCTATGGCGTATTTCAGCGTGTATTACTTCGAGAATATCCGAAAAGGGTGGCTGGCCGAAGCGGGTTTCTCGGTGGCCTTCGGACTGATGCTGCTGCTTTTCTACCAGGGGGCGCTGGGCCTGATTCCCGGTGTTGAGCTGGGGCGGCTGAGCAGCCTGAAGGTGAAAGCATCGCCCCTGACGGCCAACATCCGAAACCGGCCCGTTCTGGTTATCGGCGAGGATTTGAGTGCCTATAGCCATAATCACGCGGCTACGCCCTACCTGAACTGGGATCTGGCCAAGTACGACCTGGAGAACTTAGATAATTACGAGGCCGTTATCAGCGTATTCGACCATTTCTGGCAGGACCCGCCCGATTATATCATCGACCGCGAAAACGTAGTGCCCACCCTGTTCCGGCGGGCACCAGCCCTGGCTGCCCGCTACGAGAAAACGGCGGCACCAGGCGTGTATCGACGAAGATAATCAGCTAATTTACCGTGGTTTTCCTGGCCGAAAATCCCACCCGCCCATATATCCAAAATCCTAAACGCCCACCCCATG
>JAYVAP010000232.1:0-2418 GCA_043750915.1 Spirosoma sp.
GGCAAACGGCAAACTGTTCCCTGCAACTGGCCCGTTGGCTCCAAACTGTATTTTACGCAGGATGGCAAAACCGGCACCGGCCTGATTCTGACCGTTTCGGCTACCGACGAAGGCAAAACGCTGACCACCGACACCGGAACGACCGAAGCCACGCCTACTCTGGCTCAGGCATCAACCAAAACCGTTGCCATTAAGCTCCGCAACCCCAGCCTGCTTCCCAAAAAAGTCACCCTCATCAGCTATTCTCCCGGCGAGACTGGCAACGGCACCAATGGTTTCATGCTGGCTCCCAAAGGCTCAAAGTCTTTCTCGTTTCCAGCAGGTACACGGCTCTATCTCGCCGATAGTGAGCAGGTTGACATCGTGATGAGTGGCAAACGCATCGACAGCGGAAAACCATTTCTGACGGTGAAAACCGAGGATGCAAACAAGGCGTTTGATGTGAAGTAATCCTGTGGTTTTCTGTTACCTACCCTTCAACTGTTTTGGTTTTATGAATTTCTATTTTTCGGCCTATTCAACGCCGTTGCTGTTTGGATTTATTCAGGGATGGGTTTATGCCATTTTGTTGTGGGTACGCGGTCGGCGTGAAGAACGACTATCCGACACGTTGCTTGGGTGGGTGTTGGTGGCGTTGTGTTTCGACATCTGGATTTATATGCTTGGTTTCGGGGGTATCGAGATTTTCTGGAAAGAGCTTGAATTTTTTCCCCGCACGTTGAGTTGGCTACTGCCACCGTTGGTATTTTTTTACCTCAAAAGTCAGTTCGACAGCACATTCCGGTTTCGGATTCGGGATGCCTGGCACGTATTGCCGTTTGCACTCGACACAGCCTATCACGTGCTGGTTTGGGCGCAGGGGCCAGCGTTTGTGCATCAATGGGAAATAAAGGTTGACTATCCCTATCTCGGAAAACCTTTGTTTGCCCTCGGTATCATCCAACAATTCGTGTATCTCTACTGGTCGCTTCAATTGTATTGGGCGTATCAGGTCTGGGTTAAAACGCAGTTCTCCGAAACCGATACGATCAGTTTCGGCTGGTTCCGTAACTTTCTCATTGCCCTGACAATCACACTGATATTCAGCCTGATAATGACCCTGATCGACCTCTGGCTTGACCTGAACTACTGGCAGGATTGGTGGGGCAATCTGGTAGGGGTGATTCTGATCTATTACGTTAGCATCGAAGGCTACGCACAAGTGCAACCCGGCCGACGGTTGGTATTCCAGTCAGACGTTTTGATGGTAACTCAACGTCCGGTTTCTTTGGCCCCGGTTTCGGCATCGGTGGCAGAGGAGGAGTTTGTTGAGCAACAACACGAAACCGTTTCGCTATCGAAACAGGCTCCATCAATTGCTATACCCGGCGAGTTACGGACTCTTCTCGACAAATTACTAACCTACATGATTACCGAAAAACCCTACCTCGAACCCGAATTATCGTTGGCCGATTTGGCCCGGCGAATGCACACCAATCCGGTTTTACTTTCTCAGGTAATCAACGCCGGAGCCGGAAAGAATTTCAACGATTTTGTGAATGAATATCGCGTGGAGGAATTCAAGCGGCAAGTGCGCGAACCAGCCAACGCCCACCTGAGTTTTCTGGGTCTTGCCCTCGATTGTGGGTTCAATTCGAAGGCCACCTTCAACCGGGCGTTTAAGAAGTTTACGGGGGCTTCGCCAAAGGAATTTGCTGAAACGTAAAAAGCCCGCTTGATTGAATCAAACAGGCTTTCTGAGGCAGTTGAAAGTAAAACCAAGACGCGTTACGAAAAGTTTCGGCACTGAAAAATAGTGCCGTAGTTTTTCATTATAGTTGGTCGGATTCTCGAAACAGTTTTATATCGGCCCAAAACGTGCCAAACGGGATAACCGAAGCCAATAACGCCAGTCCTGTTTTGCGCCAGTTCCAGCCAAATTCGATGGCGCACATCATCACTAATAGCACGTAAAGTACAAAGAGGATTCCATGCGCCATGCCAATGATTTTGTTGGGCGCGGGCATCCCGAACCCGTATTTCAGGGGCATTCCAACCCCCAGCAACACCAGAAACGAAACGCCTTCGATAAAGGCCAGCACCCGAAGGCGACCCAATTGGGTTTTAAGTAGTTCAATCATAATCGGTTTAAAAAAAATGGTTTCACGCCCACAATGCGCTGAGTTCCTGCCACGAAATTAAGCCGATGGCCAACACCGACAACAGTAAACCCACTTTGTTTAGCAACGATAATTTCTCTTTAAAGAACAAAGCCGCCATCAGTGCCGACACTAAAATTACGCCGATGTTGTAAACCGGATAAACAAACGCACCATTACCCCCGAAGGCCGACAGAGCCAGCAACAGGGTATAAAAACTAAGAAAATTCGGAATGCCCAACGATAGGGCCGCCAACAGGTTGCGACTTTCAACGCGCTC
>JAYVAP010000233.1:0-7586 GCA_043750915.1 Spirosoma sp.
CACAGGCAGGTAGATGAGCGCAAAATCCCGGCTGCTATATGAACGGCGTAGTTGCTGCGCATCGAGTGCAGCCTGCCGCTCCCCATCTGTGGAGGGCGATGTCAGCAACACGTAAATAATTTTGCCCCGGTTGGCCGTAACGAGTCGATCAAACAGGGCAGAGCCATTGGCCAACCCGTTGCGGTTGACGAACACGCCGGGCGAAATTTCAGTGTTGCTGAGTTCACCGGGCGTTTTCCGGAGCGTTTGAACCGCCTTCGTAACACGGGCACTGTCCTTTACCTCCAGTTGGTACAGTTCGTCGAGGGAACTGGCCAGCTGCACATCAGTCACCTGCGGGCGGGCATAGCTATAAAGCAGTTTGGCAAAATCCAGCGTCAGGGCGGGCAGCGAGGTGGCTAACCAATAGGCAGTCAGATAGCTGACCGACTCCGATTCGCCGTGGAACGCGGTCTGGCTGCGCCGGATCAGGTTTTCGTACGCAACCAGCCGCTGAATGGTGTCGTTGCTGCGCCTGATTAATGTCTGGAAAAAGCGCAGGTCCGATGCCTGTGCTGCATTGTCGTTGTCCGCATAAGTGCGTAGCCGGGCCTGTTCGGTTTGGGTCAGGTTTCGACCGTAGCGCAGCAGCAACGACGAGAGTGTCTGTGCGGTAAGCCCCGCACCGGTGCCGGTGCCTTCGGGGGTGGCTATGCGCTGGTTGGCATAGCCGGCAAACTGGTTCATGGCCGAAGCCCGGGCCGCCGTCAGCAGTTGGTCGTTGGGTGGCCGGAGCGAATCGGTGAGCGACACGGGCAGGGTTTCGCCTTCTGCCACGGCCTTATCATACACAAAGGCGGCTGCATTGTAGCGATTGATAGATTGCACCCAGCGCGACACCAGTGGAAAAGGCATCTGGCGAAGGGAAAACTGCCGAAAAGCGGCCTGATAAGCATTCAGAACAATGCGGTAGGTTTCGCCCGCGCTTTTGTCTTCTACCCGCCGGGATAGTGTTTTACTGTCGGTTTTTCCGGAAAAATCATTCTCAAACGCCTTGTAGCGGGCAAACTGGTTGTTTACCTGCGCGTTGACACCCCCAAACCGGAACGGCACAGCCGCCGTAAACAGCGAATCGACATCTAAGTCAATGCTCAGTGTGCCGGGCGCGGCCAGAAAGGCCGTTGACAGGCGACCGTAGTTAAAATACAGTTCTTCCTGCGAATAGATGAGGGGCAGAACCACCCGAAAAGTGCCGTCGATGTTGAGCGGGGCCGGGCGCACGAGTTCCCGGCTGGCCTGCAAAACGTTGTTGCGGCTCACCAGCACCGTTGGCGACTCGCGGTAGAGCCGGGCCGAGAGATGACGAATCTGCCCCGTTACAACAACAGAATCGGCAGGCTGCGCCAGGCCAAAGCCGGGCAGAAATAGGTGGCTGACTAAGCTGGTCAGCAGAAAGATCGTTCGCATGCAACAAATAGAGAAGCGGCTGATTTTTATTTCGTTTTTATGCCGTGATACTGTTCGGCTTCCCGGTAATCCCGGCGCAGCGGGTGGCCCGGCCAGTCGGCGGGCAGCAAAATCCGGCGCAGGTCGGGGTGGCCCGTAAAGTCGATACCCAGCAGGTCATAGGCTTCGCGCTCGTGCCAGTCGGCGGTGCGCCAAACGGCCGATACGCTCGGCACCGAGGGCAACCGCCCGCCCGCAACATCACGGGGCACCACAACCCGGAGCATCAGGTTGTGTTCGTACGGAATAGATGTGAGCGTATAGATCACTTCCATGGTGCCCCCTGCCGACAACTCCGCGCCGGGGCCGTTATCAATCGCCGTCAGGCAAGCCAGGCGGTCGAAAAACAGGCGGTCATCGTTGCGCAGGAACTGGCAAAGAGCCACCAGCCGGTCGGCGGAGACGGTCAGAATGGGCTGCGGGTTGGTGGTGTTGGCCACTACGGCATCCGCGCCGAGGTGGTCCTGTAGCCGGGTCACTATATCCGAAAAAACCATGCGTCAGTAAGGGTTTACGTCGGGGTCGCTGCGGGTATCCATAATTTCGAAGAACCGGCATTTCCATGCCGCGCACTTCATAACAGATTACCTTGTACACCGACCACCCGAAGACAATCATCGTTTTGGCTGCTTCGGGTGGCCAGTGCGGGAAAGAGTTTTAGGCACCAAAAAGCTGGCTCCAGAGGGCTTTTGCTTTTTCTTTTACGGCTTCGACCTGCACGGTAGCTTCAACCTTCAGCTCGTCCATTTTCACCTGGGCCGCTTCGAACTGCACGGTGGCTTCGGCTTTCAGGTCGTCGAACTTATCTTCGGCAACGTCGGAGAGTTCGTCGGCTTTGGCCGATGCTGCGGCAAACGTGGCTTCGGCCTGCGCCTGCAGGTGGGTGAGGGTTTCGGCGGTCGATGCTTTAGCGGCTTCGAACTGCACCGTTGCCTGTGTTTTCAAGCCCTCAATGTCTATGTCTTTGCCCACTTCCTGCGCTTTGGCAACAAACTGATTTTTCAGTTCGTCGAGGTGGGCAGCGGCCGAATTTAGGTGCTCGCCCGCTTCTATTTTGAAGGCATCGAGTTTTTTAGCCGCTACAGTTCTGGCGGCCTGGAGTTGTTCGGCGGCTGTGGGTTTTGCGTTGTTTTCCATGCTTGTGATCGGGGAATGTTGATACCGGGCGAAAATTGGTCAGAAACGCGTTCAATACCAAACCGCACCGCCCGCCGGTGGTAGTTCGGCCCGCTTGCTGCCGTGTCCGGTTCCGAACACGGAATGTCCGAAATCGGACATTGACCGAATAAAATAATAATATATATAGTTGATAATCAATTATTTAGCAGACTGGCACGTTGCTTGTTACTATGTATTTGACAGGCTGAACATTGGCATAATCGTTAAATAGACGAATCCCGTGCAACGTTCTGGTCCACAACAGCATCATTGACCCACAAACAAACCCAAACCCATGAAACGCTACCAGTTTCTGCTGACCCTGCTGACGGCAGGCTCCCTCGCCCTGACGGCCTTTGGCCCTGCTGCCAACAACCGTACCGACGAAACAACGCCCTACCAAACCAAAACGTTTTCGGGCAACATCAACGCCGTGCGGGCCGAAACCTCGGGCGGGAGCCTCACCGTAGAGGGCGGCACCGACCACAATGCCAAAGTCGAACTATATGTGCAGGCCAACAACCAGAATGGCCGGCAAACGCTCACCAAAGCCGAAATCGACGAACGGCTGGCCGACTATGACATCAGCATTGCGCAGGAAGGCAGCACCATTGTGGCCACGGCCAAACGCAAAGACCATCGAAATATTAACAACTGGAAAGACGGCCTGAGCATCAGCTTTAAATTCTACACGCCCCGTGGTGTTTCCACCGACCTTCGCACCTCCGGCGGCAGCATCCGCCTGAGTCAGCTAACGGGCAAACAACGCTTCAAAACCAGCGGGGGGAGCCTCTCCCTAACCGATGTGGCGGGAAATATCAACGGCCAGACATCGGGCGGCAGCATCACCCTCGACCAGTGCCATACCAAAGATAACATGGACCTCCAGACCTCGGGCGGCAGCATCAATGCCAAAGGCTCATCGGGCAATATGCGGCTGCACACTTCGGGCGGCAGTATCCGGCTTACCGATCTGAACGGCAGCATTGATGCCCAGACCAGCGGGGGCAGCGTGCAGGGCAGCAACCTCACGGGCGAAATAAAAGCCGGTACGTCGGGCGGGTCGGTGCGGTTGGCCAACGTGTCGGGTAGCGTCGATGCCAATACCAGCGCGGGCAGCGTGGAGGTAAGCCTGCTGAAGGTAGGCGCGTATGTACGGCTCAGTACCAGCGTTGGCAGTGTGCGGGTGACCATGCCCCTCGACAAGGGCATGGACATGAACCTAAGCGGCAGTCGGGTCAGCATCCCGTCACTGGCTGGCTTCACCGGCGAGATTGAAAAAGACCGCGTACGGGGCAAACTCAACGGCGGGGGCATTGCCGTCAACATCTCGGCGGGTAATGGCAACGTTTCGCTAAACCAGTAGGCCCAAAATCAGTGCCTGATGCCGTTAGGCTTAAACGGGGCGATACGATAATATTTGCTTCTGTTCGATACTAACCGCCAGCTGCTCATGCAGTTGGCGGTTTTTTTTGGTCGGCTTTTAATAGGATCATAAAGAGAACGTAGTATATTGCAGCCCGCATTACCCTATCAACCATGAAACACCTTTTCTGCTGTATATGCCTGGCGTTATGTCTGTCGAACGCCGTTTTGCAGGCTCAGCCCGAGAACCTGCTCGAAATTCCCCACTACGTCGTTATCGGTCCAAACCCCGGTATTCAGACCATGAACTATCCTGCCGGCTATAACCTGCTGGTCGTGGGTGGCATCCTGACCGAGCGGCTCCGGGTAGCTACTAAAAATGGCACCAGCTGGGCCGATTATGTCTTTGCACCCGGTTATCGCTTAATGCCTCTCAGCGATGTTCGTCGCTACATTCATACTCACGGGCATTTGCCGGGTATGCTCCCGGCGGAGGAAGTGGCCAAACAGGGTATCGACGTAGCGCAGATGCAGGCCCTGATGATGGCTAAAATCGAAGAGCTTACTTTACACGCCATCCGGCAGGAGCGGGAAATTGCCCGGTTACGCCGACGGGTCAGGCAGCTTGGCCAGCACCGATAAGACAGTCAGGACCCGGTAATAATCTATAATTTTCCTGCAACCGAATACCCGCAGTGATTCCCCCGCTTCGATGAAACATTTTTTTTTCCGGGTTACTTTTAGCAGGATTGATTTTTGGCGTGGCACAGGGTGGCCGGGCGCAGAAGCCCCTGCCCGTTGTGCCAGTCGATTCGCTACCGTTCAAGAATGAGCAGCCCTACGAAGCCGATATCCTGAAACTCCGACCGTCGATAACGCCCAAATCGCCCCAGGTAGCGGCATTTGAGCGCTATGGTGACTATCCGGTTAGTTTCTATACGGGTTTGCCGGTCATCGAAATTCCGCTGTTCGAGTTCAGCGTAGGTACCCGCACGGTACCCATTAAACTGACCTACCATGCCGCCGGCCACCGGGTCAATGACCAGGCCTCGTGGGTGGGGCTGGGCTGGAGTTTGCAAACGGGTGGAATGGTTAGCCGGGATGTACAGGGTATTCCTGATGAGTACTACGGCACTACATTAGAGCCGCTCCTGACACGCCTGATTACACCGCCTTCCTACAACCTGTTCTGCCCGCAGGAGAGTGAACTGAATTCAATACGCCGGTTGGCCAACAAAGACGACGATAGTCAGCGGGATTTGTTTTCTTTTCAAACGCCGTCGGGCAGCGGCTCGTTTGTGCTTACACCCACCGCCCCCGGCTACGTGCTGCGTGCCCCCGAACCCGCCCGAATTAGTTATACCCTGGAAAACTTAGGGAGAGACATCGGCCAGTTTATCATTACGGACCCGGAAGGATTTTCTTACCGCTTCACCGACAGCGAGTCTGCCACTCTTGCAGAAGGACCCGTCAGATTCAACAGCGCGTGGCTGCTCAATGAAATCGTTAGCCCTACCACCAATGACCGGGCGGTTTATTCCTATACGTCGGTAGCGAATACCTCCCGCGAATTTATCGACGTGCAACCAATTCGTGACGACGTGTACCTGAGGAACGGCACGTCGTACTCGGCCATCGGAGCCGAGCCGCTACCTACCCGAAAGAGCCTGTTTCCCCTGATTGCCGGCCGACAGCCCACCGACATCTGGTTTCCAGGTGGCCGCATCCGGTTTGTGACCGAGAACCGGGGACCGGCCTTTGATGAAACACGGGGCAATCGGCTCAAAACCATCGAAATCTATGCCTATGATGTGCTGGCAGGTACCTATCAGCTAATCAAACAAATTGGTTTGAGTTACGTGTATAAAGCCCGGGCAACCAGCCCATTTTCCACGCTGTTTCTGGATAAGGTAAACCTGCTGAACAACGTTGGAGAACTGGTAGGGCAATATGCCATGACCTATAACGCGCTGCCCTTGCCGGATGCCAGCAGCCACGCCCAGGACTATTGGGGTTTTTATAATGGCCGCACGGATAACCGAACGCTTATTCCGCCCACCACCATTGCCATGCGTAACGGCGGACGCGATGCTTACACGCTGGTGGTGGGTGGTGGCAACCGCGAACCCGATACCACCGCCATGAAAGCCTGGGCACTCCAATCCATCAGCTACCCTACCGGCGGTTCTTCGCAGTTCGATTTTGAATCTAATCAGTATCTGCGCAACGGAGTCATGCAGGTGGCGGGCGGGTTGCGCATCCGCCAGATGCGACACTACAGCGCAGCCGCGCAGTTGGCCAACACCAAAACCTATCGCTACGGCGCGGGCGAAACGGGTGCCGGAAAACTCCGGCTTTTCAACGACAATAACTCACCACGCCCACCCTATAGCATGAATGAGATGCTGGTGGAAAATCACGATGCCATGTCACCATCCCTGCGCGCCAGCTATCGGCTCCGCACATTCACCTCCTCGGCCGATTACCCCCTCTCCACTGCCGATGGCAGCCCCGTGACTTATGCCTCCGTGACCGAATACGGCGACGATGGCAGCGGCACCAACGGCCGCACCGTTTATACCTTTCGCGATGATGCCGACGATGTGGTGCTGCGCTTTTTGAGTACTGGCATACTCTTCAACAGTTACGACTGGAACAGGGGGCAGTTGCTCAGTGAGCAGACCTTCAGTGCCAGTGGCCAGCCACTAACCCGCAGCGAACATGAGTACCAAACCGTTGCCGAAGGCGACGCGGGCGACCTGACGGGGATGCTGGTGGCCCAATCGGTCCAGCAAACGGGCATGACAGTATACAACGATGGCTGTTTTTTAATAGCCGACCGCTTCATCCCCTACTTCCCTACCTACCGCTATCATTATGGGCTGGTACGGCGCGTGCGCAGCCGTGCTTACCGCTATGACCCGGCCGATCCCGGCCGCTACACCCAACAAACCACCGAGACTGATTATGCCCCCAACTTTTACCTGCCCCGCGAAATGAGAACCTTTGCCGAGGGCGGTATTGTGCTGGGAACCCGGATGAGCTACCCGCAGGACTTCGGCCCGGCCATACCCGTCTCCGCCGGCCCGGAACTCCAGGGAATTCGGGCTATGCAGAGCCGGAACGTTTACCGCCCCGTAGAAACGGTTGGCTACCGGCAGGAGACGACCACCGCCCCTAAATCCTACAAAACCGGCCAACTGACCACCTACCGCCCACTTACCCTCAACGGAATGCCGGCCGCGCTTCCCTACCAGCTCTACCAGGCCGAAACCGTGTATGGTGCCACCACCTACCAGTCGTCGGCCGACCGCTACCGGGCAGCGGGCGGCACCGGTTCGACCCTTTTGCTCGATCCGCTGTGGGCCTTGCCCCGGCTAACCATGAGCAGTTACGATGCCTACGGGAACCTGACAGCCTACCGCGTGGCCGATGGAGCCGCTACCCGATTCACCTACAACACCCACACGCCCACCGGTGGGGTGATTTTTCCGACACTGGCCAGCCACATCCAAAATGACGGTCAGGCCAATGCCCAGACCACTACCTATAGCTATCAGATGCCCCTGCTGGGTCCG
>JAYVAP010000234.1:0-3973 GCA_043750915.1 Spirosoma sp.
CCTAAGCCCAGCTTGCCCCGGCGCTCCAGCAAGTGAAGACCTCGGCCCTGATTGGCCCCAACACCATTGGCCGGAAACTCCCCCTGCAAATCCCGCACACACTGGGCGGTTCCATCGGGCGAATTGTCGTCCACAATGAGCACATCAAACCGGTCCGGCAGGCTGAAAACCTTGCGGACGATGGCTTCGATATTCTCGATTTCATTGTATGTCGGAATGACGACCAAACGTTCTCTCACAGCCTGCTTAGCGAATTAAGGAGTAGGGGATACGATTAGAACACCGAAGGGTCTGGTTTTTGTGCAGCGCATTTATTAAAAATTGTTAATCCCTTCTGTTGGCGACAGTTCTTTAGCCAGTTTCCGGGCTTTGCCAATGCAGTCGGACAGCGACAGGCCGCCATACCAGTTGGCACACACCAACAACCCATCGGCCTGGGCGGCTTCCACCTGTTTTCTGACGGCCACAATCTGGTCATCATACTGCGGAATGGCCCGCTCCCAGCGATAAATGGCCCGAAAGGTTGATTCCGGCACGCCGATGCCAAAAGCGTCCGCCAGCTCCTGATGCACGGCACCAAACACAACATCGTCGGGCTGGCGGGCACTGGCTTCGTTGCCCGCGCCACCCACAAAAGTTGTAAACAGGACTTCATCGTTGGGGCAACGCCCGTCGAAGATCGAACTGCTCCAGATTTGGCCCGACGAAAAACGCCCTTCGCATCGGGGGTTCAGACCACCAAATCCGTTGAGCGGGTGCCGGACATCAGCACGTTTGTAGGCCGAATGCACGGCTGTCATGGGCGGGTACTGAACCCCGCGCAAGGCTTCGGCAAAGGTAGCATAACGGTCGTCAGACCCGGCATGGCTCAGCAAGCGGGCGGCTGCATCGGTGCCCACTGCCAGCACGAGCCGATCCACGGTTTGGCTACCCGTGACACTCTCGACTTGCCAGCCCGTTGCCCCAACCCGCCCAATATGCCTAACCGGATCGTTCAGCGATAAATGGGTGAGTTGACTGGCCAGGGCGTTGGGTAGCATTTGCATACCGTCGCGAAAGCTGAACGACTGCCGTCTGCCCGCCGTCGACTGGTTTTTGATGAGTCCCCGCAGCACCGAACCATACGCCCGTTCATACTGCAGCAGGACCGGAAACGTCTCGGAAACCAATAACCGTTCGGGGTCACCGGCGTAGATGCCCGCTACAAACGGAGCCAGCGCATAGTCGACGATCTCGCTGGAAAACCGCCGTCGGAAAAACTGCGCCAGCGTTTCGCCTGCGGGCGAGGTGGTTTTGTTTCGGGGTTCGCGGAGAATGGCCAGTTTGGTTTTCCAGCTAAAAAAAGAGCCTTCGCCAAGGTGCCCCAGCAGCAGAGAAAGCGGCCCGGCGGGCAAACGGCGGTACTGGCCAGCGCGAAAAATATAGCGGTCTTTAGCAACGGGCTTGCTGAAAACCAGTTCGGGTGTCAGCCCGAGCTGATCGAGCCACCCCAGCATATCGGCATCGCCGAGGAGCGAGTTGGGTCCCAGCTCGCGCAGATAAGACCCGCCACTGGGGGCGGCTTCGCGCTGGGAACGGATGTAGCCGCCCGGCTCGGCCAATGCTTCCCAGAGGTGGTAGTCGATGCCGCGCCGTTGCAGTTCAACGGCCAGCGTCAGCCCCGAAATGCCCGCGCCAATGATGCCGATTTTCATGGATGGGCGGGCATTTTAGCCCGAAAATGCGGTTGTGGCTGGCCTGTGCGTGGGGGTATTGGCGCGGGTTGTGCGGGTTTTTTGGTGCGCAGGCTTTTTTGCTTGCTGTCTATTTCTTTTTTCAGATTGGCCGCAACCTCTTTATAAATCGCTTCCATCTTGCGTGGGTGCGACGAATAAAAGATGTAGCTTTTTGTGTAAGCACTGGTGTCCACCTGAAACTGGCGAAAAACCCCTTGCTCCAATCGCCGGTAAACCAAGTTGGAGGAATCGGTCGACCCCAGCGACAGGCGGGTCACGCGGGCTTCGGCCAGGTGAATCTGCGTCAGAATGGTGGCCATCCGGCTCTGGGGAATCAGGTTGTCGGGCTGCTTGTCTTCCGGTGCGGTGCAGGCCAACAGCCACCACCCGCCCAGCAGCAGCCACCACAAGCCATCAAAAAATTGGTTCCGGTACATACGCTTAAAATGGTAAATTTGTAAGCTAATCTACCCGGTCAAAGTTCGGGATTGCTTCTTAAAAAAAGATAAAACCCGTTTTCTATGGACGAGTTCCTGGCCCGGCTCCGCAATTTCGACATCCGCATCCGCAAAGCCGTTGACTCGCAGATGCGCGGGAATTTCAGGTCAATATTTAAAGGTACCGGCCTTGAATTCAGTGATCTGCGAACGTATCAGTACGGCGACGATGTGCGGGCCATCGACTGGAACGTGTCGTCGAAGGGACACGGTACGTTCGTGAAAGTATTTCGGGAAGAAAAAGACCAGACCGTTTTTTTTGTGGTCGATGTCAGCGCATCGCAGTTGGTGGGTCCCCGCCACCGCGACAAGTTGGACGCGACCAAGGAAATCTGTGGCGTGCTGGCCATGTCGGCCATCCGCGAGGCCAGCCACGTGGGGTTGTACTGTTTCTCGGATCAGAAAGAACGCTACCTGAAACCGGCTAATGGCCTTAAAACGGGCTACGGTTTGATTATGAGCCTATTCAAGCTCCAACCTCAGTCGGGTGGCACGCACATTGCCGATGCCCTGCTGTTTACGCTCAACTGCCTCAAACGCCGGAGCGTCGTTATTTTATTGTCGGACTTCATCGACCAGCAATACGAACACAACCTGAAAGCTTTGGCAAAAAAGCACGATCTGGTCGTTATTCACCTGTATGACCAGCGCGAAGTGAACCTGCCACGCTTAGGTATCATTCCGGTGCTCGATACTGAAAGCGGGCGAACGGTTTGGGCCAACACCTCATCGGCCCGCTTTCGAAACGGTTTGCGCGATACATTCCGGCAAAACCAGGCCCATCTGGAGCAACTTTGCCGACAGTTCAACGCCAATTACCTCGCCCTGGATTCGCAGGAGGATTTTGTGCCCAAATTGATCGACCTGTTTCGGATACGTAAATGAACAAAGCAGCGCAGCCCCGCCCGTCGGGTCGTTTTCTGACGGACAGCATCGACATTGGCCGCCCCTTTCAGTATGCCCTGACTTACCGCCATCCGCCCACTGCCGACTTACTTTATCCTGACACGGCTACGGGTTTTTTGCCTTATCGGGTTGCCAAAGTAGCCCTGTTCACAACCCGCACCACGGGCAGCGGCCCCAATGCCGTGAGTGTTGATAGTGCCGTTTATACCCTGCTGTCGTTCGAGACCGATTCTGTTCAGTTGCTCAGGGTGCCCATTCGGCTGCTCAACAAGGCAGATTGCACGACCTTGTTCACCCAAACCGACACGGTGTTTTTGCGGTCGAAACTGCGGTCTGGCCCCGTTGGTTCAATGTCTTCTTCGACCTATTCGTCGCTGACGCTGGCCACCGAAACCACCCCGGCCCCGTTGCAGCAGGAGTTCAACTACCTCATGCTTTGCCTGTTTGTGGCGGGTTTGGCGGGTGTGTCGGGCCTTTTATATGCGCTGTTCGGTCGGGCCGTCCGGCGGCAATGGCGGCTGTATCGGCTCAATCGGCGGCATCGGCAGTTTCTGGGCGAATTCAACCGGCTTACGCAGGGCATCACCGCCGATAGTGCCGCCGAAACGGCCAGTCAGGCAGTTATCAACTGGAAGGCCTACTTAGAGAAAATAGAAAGACGACCTTATTCCTCCCTGACAACTTCTGAAATTGCCGACCGCGTGGACGATGAGCGTGTAGCGAATGCCCTCCGCGAAGCCGACCGGATGATCTACGGCGGGGCTTTCTCGGCGCAATCGGTTCCGTCGTTGCGGGTGCTTAGCGAGGTGGCAACGCAACGGTATCTGTATCGGCGGGCCAGTTTGCAAGCCGGTT
>JAYVAP010000235.1:0-2378 GCA_043750915.1 Spirosoma sp.
TACACATTTTTACCGGTGGCTACGCTACCCGTAAAACACACTAAATCAACCGCCTGCAACAGTTGAGCACCAGACTCTCCCGCACCCGGCATGAACGAGAGCACCTGGGCCAGCTCGGGCACTTGGGCAATCGACTCCATCAGTGGCTCAATGAAACGGGGCGTTACTTCGGAGGGTTTCACCACGGCACCACAGCCCGCCAACAGGGCCGGCAGGGTGTCGATCATGGCCAGCAGGAGCGGAAAATTCCAGGGGCTGATAACGCCCACCACCGCAAAGGGCACTTCGTCCTGCTGAATACTGATGAAAGGAATCGATGCTGTTTTGGTGCGGTTCTGGCCAAAAAAATCCGTTGCAATGCCACACCAGCGATCAATGCTTTTCTCGATGAGATCTACTTCCAGCACGCTCTCGATCCGGCGGCCCGTGTCGGCAACGAGGGCATCGATCAGGGCTTCCCGGTGGGCGATGAGGGCGGTTTTCCAGCGTTGCATCACCGCAACCCGGTGTGCAATGCCGCCCCCCGCCCAGGCGGGCTGATGGCTGCGGACACGATGGCACAGGTCATGGATATCGGTGGACGAAAGGGGCTGAAACTGATAATCCAGCTGCCCGGTACGGGGGTTTCTGACGGCATACGGAGGGTTCATAGGGCAACTGGTTTGGTGGTGGGTTAAAGTCGGCCTTCTGCTGCCAGCCGCGCCAGGGTTTGGGCTTGCTGCTGGCTGAAATGCGCGCGGGTTGGGGCAGGATCGGTCCAGTTGTTGGCCGGATAAAAAGCGTATTCGGCATAGCTGCGGGCGTAGAGTTCGGTACGCTGGCGAAGAATAAAATTACCCATGCCCAGCCGGTGCCGGTGCGCCCGCAGGGCACCCAGATCGAGCGTGGCACTGGCAACCATGCTCTCGCCATAGCCCGCTTCGGCCAGCACAATGCCTTCGTAATTGATGATTTTTGAAGCCCCATCGGTCGAAGCAGCCGGGATGTCGATATTGGCAATCCCCGCCGAATTGGCCGACACCACATACGCCATGTTTTCGATACTACGGGCCAGCTTGGCTATATTCTTCTGGGTCAGCAGGTTACTACCCGTTTCTGATGATGCGTGCAAAAAAACTTCGGCTCCGCGCATCATCAGGCAACGGGCAATTTCGGGGTATAAAATCTCTTCGGATGCAATGCAGGCCAGCCGCCCGATTTCGGTGTCGACCACCGGAAAAATGGCTTCGTAACCATACACGGCCAGATAGCGATCCCAAACATCGTGGGGTGTGGGCGCAAACATCGAATTGAGCCGCCGGTAGCGCAGGATGACCTCGCCCGATGGGGCCACAATAAAGCTGGTCTGAAAATATAAATCGGGGAAGCTGGGGTCGAGTTCGTAGGCGTTGCCCGACAAAAATACGTCCGTTGCAGCGGCTATCTCACCTAAGCGTTCATAAATGGGGTCGGTGAGGGTCAGGCAGGCTTTGTCGGCCCATTCGGACATGGACTCGCCCATGGGAAAGCCCGTCAAAAAATATTCGGGCAGGACAACCAGCCGCAGGTCGGGGCCGATAAAGGCTTTTGAGGCCCGAATTTGGCGGTGAATGCGACCAACGGTCGTTTCCATCAGGCTGCGGGCCTCGGTTCGGTTGCGGGCCGGGTTTACCGCCTGGCAGGTCAGTTGCAGGGCGAGGGCTTTGTATCGACTGCTGGGGTGCATGGATTGATTTAGATACGGGTCAGTTTTTGCTTTACCTGCTCGTCTAAGGTGGTCAGGCAGGCATCGGCATAACGCAGAAAATGGTCTTTGTCGGCCTGCGAAAAGTTATCGAGCAGGGTGGTGTTCAGCAATTCGCGGTGGGGCTGCAGGGTAGCGAGCAGCTGAACCCCCAGTTCACTGAGTATCAGCCGTTTTCGGCGTTTGTCAACGGCATCACCAACCTGTTCGATCAGGTTCTTCTCCAGCAGCGTATTAATCATTTTAGTAATATTGGGTCTCGACACATTGAGCACACTGGCCAGTTCGGAGGCCAGCAATGGCTGTTTGGCGGGGCCGGGCCGGGTGGAGTCTGCCAGGTTGGGATCGTGACACAGGTGCAGCAGCAGTAGCCATTGCTGCGTAGATACGCCGAGGTTCTGGCTAATTATATCGCGTCGACGCTTCAGGCGTTCGCCCAGCGTAATGAGCCGGAGCACCAGCGATTCTTCTACCCGTTTTGCTATCATTCGCGTTGGTTTAAAAAGGGGACGCATCCGGCGGCTACTACGGCCAGCCCGCACAGGACCAGAAACGGCAACTCATAGCTGCCGCTGCCGGTTCTCATTTTCCCGATGAGCATGATGCCCCCCACCCCAGCCAGCGTATCAACCATGGTGACAACGCCCAGAATGCC
>JAYVAP010000236.1:0-2437 GCA_043750915.1 Spirosoma sp.
TTCCGGTGCAGATTTTATTTTTTACTTGCCCATTGACACAACTGCCAATGCAAAAAAATTCATTGAAATAGTAAATCCCAAAATGGTATTTTTTATCAAATATGAATTCTGGTATAACTACCTCCGCGTGCTGAAAAGGGCCCACGTACCGGTGATTTCTTTTTCGGCCATCTTTCGCCCAAACCAGCTTTTTTTCAAACCCTGGGGGAGTTTCTACCGCAATCTGCTCGGCTATTTCGATCATATTCTGGTGCAGAACCAAGAGTCGGTTCAATTGCTGGATACAATCGGCATCTCAAACGTGACGCTGGCGGGCGATACGCGTTTCGACCGGGTGATGCAGGTGGCGCAGGCTAAACAGGCCATACCAATTGCCTATGCGTTTAAGCAGGGACCTGTGGGCACGTGGCCGCTGCTGGTGGTTGGCAGCGCGTGGCCCGCCGATATGGACGTGCTGATTCCCTTTATCAATCAATTCGACAAACCGCTAAAGATCATAATTGCCCCGCACGAAATTCACGACGGCGAAATTGAACGCTGGCGCAGTCAGCTTCGGCACCCGGCGGTCCGGTATTCCGAACGGCTTGGTCAAGCCTCGCCAACTGACTCGTCTGCGCTGGTACCGGTCCATATTTTGTTCATCGATAACATCGGCATGCTCTCATCGCTCTACCAATATGGCGAATTTGCCTTTATTGGCGGTGGGTTTGGCAAAGGACTTCACAACAGCTTGGAGGCTGCCACCTTTGGCATGGCCCTGTTTTTTGGGCCAAATTACCGTAAGTTTCAGGAAGCCGTTGATTTAGTGGACGAAGGCGCAGCCTTCCCCGTGACCAACACCGCCGAATTAACCGTGGCTTTTGCCCGGCAATACGCCAACCGGAGCCATGCCGCCCGCAGTAGCCGCAGCTACGTAGCGCGGAACGTTGGCGCAACGGGCAAGGTTATGGAAGTCGTTTGTTCTCTCCTAAACACAGAGAAAAAGATTTAAACACAGAGGAAAGGAGAAACGCACGGAGAACACAGAGCCATTTTCTTTAAAATTTTCTCTTTTGTTCCCTGTGTAACCTCCGTTCCTCTGTGTTTAGAAAAGAACCTCAAAATTTTCTCTGTGTCCTCTGTGTAACTTCCGTTCCTCTGTGTTTAGAATCCAGGTTTAAAAATAATGCAAGAAGGCTTAATCATGCGCTCCACCGGTTCCTGGTACGACATTCGTAACCCGGACGGGCATATATTTCAGGGTCGGCTGAAGGGAAAATTCAAGCTCAAGGGTCTGAAAGTAACCAACCCAATTGCCGTGGGCGACCATGTTTCGTTTCATGTTGAAGACGAAGCAGAGAACACGGCTATTATCTTCGATATTTCGCCCCGTCGAAATTACATCATTCGGCAATCGGTTCACAAAACGGCCCACGGGCACATGTTGGCGACCAACCTCGACCAGGCTGTGTTGCTGGCTACGCTGGCCATGCCCCGCACCTCGCTTGGTTTCATTGACCGCTTTCTGGTCTCGGCCGAGTCGTTTCGGATTCCTACAACCATCGTTTTCAATAAAGCCGACATCCTCAACGACGAAGGACTTGCCTATCAGCAGGAAGTGATCGAGCTGTACGAACGCGTTGGCTACAATTGCCTGATCACATCGGCTACCGAAGGCACCGGTGTGGACGCTTTCCGGCAGTTGCTCAATCAGCAGGTGACGCTTCTGGCGGGGCATTCGGGCGTGGGCAAATCGTCGCTCGTGAATGCCATTTCGCCCAACCTGAACCTGCGCACCAACGAAGTGTCCACCTTTGCCAACAAGGGCGTTCATACCACCACTTTCGCCGAGATGTTTGAGCTGGCACCCGACACCTACATCATCGACACGCCGGGCATCAAAGAACTGGGGTTGATGGACACGTCGAAAACCGAAATTGGACACTATTTTCCCGAAATGCGCGACCGCCTGAACCAGTGCCGGTTCAACAACTGCCTGCACGTCAACGAACCGGGATGCGCCGTTAAAGCCGCCGTTGAAGCCGGCCACATTGCCGAGAGCCGCTTCATGAGTTACCTCAGCATGCTCGATGGTGGAGACAACCGGCGTTAGTTGGTCATGGCAGCCAGCAAATCGGCCTGGGTGATAATGTGAATCTGCTGTTTCTCGTCGCGCACGAGCAGGGCCTTGTTGTCGCGGTCGATGAGCGACGAAAGCGCGTCGATGGTGTTGTCTAACCCCACAAACTTAAAGGGCTTATCCATCACATCGCTCACGTGGTGATCTTTTACCGACGGATCCTGAATGAGCCGGTTCAGCACGGTGGAATCGGTCAGGCTGCCCACGATATGGCCGTTCTCGTCGGTAACGGGAATCTGCGAAATACCGTAGCGGTTGAGCACCTGAATGGCCTGGCTAACCGACACGCCCGATCCAATGGTGGTCAGGTCTGAATGG
>JAYVAP010000237.1:0-7553 GCA_043750915.1 Spirosoma sp.
CGTGGTGGTATCGCTCCCGGTAGTTGAGCCGACCTCCTGAAAACAGCCTAAAAACCCAGCCTGTATGACTTATCTGATTGTTCTTTTTAACCTGACTGATGCGGCTTCAGCCAGTGCCTACGAAACCTGGGCCAGCACCACCGACGTGCCAACGGTGAAAGCCCTGCCTTCGGTCGATGCCTTCTCAGTGTATAAAAATACGGCCGTGCTCGGCAGTGACCAGGCCCCGCCCTATCAGTATGTGGAAGTGATTGCCGTAAACGACATGAACCAGCTCGGAACCGACACCGCCAGCGAAACCATGCAGCGGGTAGCGGCTGAATTTCAGGCCTTTGCCCATAACCCGGTGTTCATGATTTCAACCCAAATTGCCTGAGCCATGTATGATCTGCACGGGAAAGTAGTGATTATCACCGGCTCCGGCAGGCGGCAGGGCATCGGCGAGGCCATTGCCCGACGCTTAGCGGCCGAAGGTTGCCGGGTGGTGCTCTCAGACCTGGGGCAGGCCCTGGGCGATGCATTCAGCCCCGAACACATCGGCCTGTCCGACGAGATGAACGGCATACTCAACGAGATTCAGCAGGCCGGGGGCGAAGCCATTGCCATTCCCTGCGACGTGCGTTCAGAACTGGCCGTGGCCAGTTTAGTGGCGCAGGCGGTTAGTGCCTTCGGGCAGCTGGATGGGCTGGTGAACAACGCTGGTGTGGGCTACCTGATGGAGCCTTTTGCCGAATTCCGCGAAAGTAGCTGGGATGCGGTGCTGGACGTGAACCTGAAGGGTGCTTTTTTATGCGCCAAACACGCAGCCATTCAGTTTATTGCGCAGGGAACGGGTGGTGCCATCGTTAATATTGCCAGTCAGGCGGCCAAGTCGGGGTTTCCGTTTGCGGCTGCCTACACAGCCTCCAAACACGGCTTAGTGGGCCTTACCCGTTCCAACGCCGTTGAGCTGGGCCCGCATCATATCCGGGTAAACGCCGTTTGCCCCAACCACATCACCACCGGATTGGGCGACTGGCAGAATCGTTTTTTCAGCCAAAAACTGGGGATGGATTACGACACCTACCTGAACGCCATCGCCCAAAAAAACCCACTGGGCCGCACGGGTCGGGTAGAAGACATTGCCAAAGCCGTGGCGTTCCTGCTCTCCGACCAGGCAAGTTACATCACCGGCGAAGCCATGAACGTGAGCGGGGGCGAAGAATATCATTGACCAACTATTATGAAGATAGGAATTGACATCGGCGGCACATTCACTGACCTTGTGCTGCTCAACGAACAGGATGGGAGCGTGCTGTTTGCCAAAACACTGACCACTTATCCCGACCCTACGCTCGGTATCATGCAGGGCATAGCCGATATTCTGGCCAAAAGTGGCATCGACAAAGCCCAGGTTCAGACCATCGTTCACGGCACCACGCTGGTGACCAATGCCGTTATTGAGCGCAAGGGAGCCAAAACGGCCCTGATTACGACCCACGGATTTGAAGATGTGCTGGAAATTGGGCGGGAGCTGCGCTACGACATTTACGATCTGTTTCTGGAGGTTCCCAAACCGCTTGTTCCGCGAAATCTGCGCGTGGGCGTGCGGGAACGGCTCGACCCGGCCGGCAACGTTGTTACGCCCCTGAACATCAACGAGCTGGCCGACATCATGCCTGGCCTGATGCAGCAGGGCGTAGAGTCGGTGGCCATTTGTTTGCTGCACGCCTTTGCCAACCCCGCCCACGAGCGGCAAATTCTGGCTTACCTCAACGCGCACTATCCGCAGCTGTACGTCAGTTTATCATCGGAGATAATGCCCGAAATCCGGGAATACGAACGCAGTTCAGCCACGGCCATGAACGCTTATGTGCAACCCGTTATCGACGAATATCTCCGGAAACTCACTCAGCAGCTGCACGCCACCGGCCTGGATGCAACCGTGCAGATCATGGTATCGAGCGGTAAGTTAACCACCGTTGCGGGTGCGCGGAAAACGCCCATCCTGCTCCTCGAATCAGGCCCGGCGGGCGGAGCCATGGCCAGCGTTTTTTTTGGAAAAATCACCCAAAGCCCCAATCTGTTGGCATTCGACATGGGCGGCACGACGGCCAAAGCCTGCCTGATCAATCAGTTCAAACCCGAGATTACGCATCAGTTTGAGGCCGCGCGGGTGAAACGTTTCAAAAAAGGCAGCGGCCTGCCCGTGCGGATTCCGGTTATCGACCTGATCGAAATTGGGGCCGGGGGCGGCAGCATTGCCCGCGTCAGCCCGCTGGGCCTGCTCACCGTTGGCCCCGACAGCGCGGCTTCTACGCCCGGTCCCGCCTGCTACGGTTTGGGGGGTACGGAACCCACCGTTACCGATGCCGATCTGGTGCTGGGTTATCTGGATCCCCATTATTTTTTGGGGGGCAGCCTGGTGCTGGATCGCGCAGCGGCCGAAACGGCCATTCAAACCCACATTGCCGGGCCGCTGGGCTGCTCAATTGACGAAGCTGCCCGGGGAATCTATCGGATTGTGAACGAGAATATGGCCAATGCCGCACGGGTCCATACGCTCGAAAAAGGACTCGATCCGCGCCGGTTTCAGATGATTGGCTTTGGCGGAGCGGGGCCGGTACACGCCTTTCAGGTGGCCCGGCTGCTGGGCCTGTCGCGGTTAATTGTGCCCATGGGCGCAGGCGTAACGTCGGCTCTGGGATTTCTGGTATCGCCCATTGCCAATGAGCAGATGGTGAGCTACATAGCCACGCTGGAATCCATCGACTGGACCCGGGTAAATGCTTTTCTGGACGAGATGGAACAAAGCGGGCTGGCGTTTTTAGCCGACGCTGGCATCGACTCGGCGGAGGCTACCCTGGACCGGCAGGTAGACATGCGCTACGTGGGGCAGGGCCACGACATTCACGTGGCCTTTCCACCGGGGCCGCTCAGTGCCCGTTCGGTGGCCAATATCACGGCCCGTTTCGAGGCTGAGTACCAGCTGCGCTACGGTCGTCTGGTACCCGATATGCCGCTGGAAACGGTGTCGTGGCGGGTGGTCGTCAGCGGCCCCGCTCCGCAGTTGCAACTGAGTCAGAAGAAGAGTATCAGCGGGCAGCCAGCCCTCAAAGGCCATCGCTCCGTGCGGTTTACCGACGAGCCGCACCGCATTTCCTGCCCCGTTTATGACCGCTACCGGCTCGAACCGGCGCAGCCGCTGGCCGGGCCCGCCATTATCGAAGAGGAAGAATCGACCATCGTGGTGGGACCGGGCAGCACCGTGCGGGTTGATGCTCACCGGAATGTAATCATTGATTTAATTGCCTGACAGATGGAAAAAACCTTCGATCCCATTACGCTCAGCATCCTGTGGGCGCGGCTCATTTCCATTGTGGACGAAGCCGGCACCACGCTGCAGCGCACCTCGTTTTCGACCGTCACGCGTGAGTCGAACGATTTTGCCGTGGTACTCATGGACCAGCACGGGCGGTCGCTGGCGCAGTCGAGCATCAGCGTGCCCTCCTTTCTGGGGGTGCTGCCCATGCTCACCAAAGCCCTGCTGGCCAACTATTTTCCGCCCGATGCCTGGCAGGAAGGCGATGTGGTGATGACCAACGATCCCTGGCTTTGCGCGGGCCATAAACCTGACATCGGGCTGGTGTCGCCTATTTTTTATACCCGGCAGGATGCTCCGCTGCCGGATGGAAAAAAGGAGCTGATCGGCTTTATTGGCACCATTGCGCACTCGCCCGATATGGGCGGGGCCTTATGGGGAGCCGGGGCGCGGGATTTGTACGAAGAAGGCCTGATGGTGCCACCCACAAAACTTATAGCGGCCGGCCAGCGCAACGAAACACTTTTCCGGCTGATCGAAGCCAATGTGCGGGCATCGCGCCAGACCCTGGGCGACATTCAGGCGCAGATTGCCGCCAACGATCAGGGTATTTCTTCCTTGCTGAAGCTGATGCAGGAAAGCGGCCTGGCCAACCTCGATACGCTGGGTGAGCAAATTATTACGGCCTCCGAAAAAGCCATGCGCGAGGCCATCGACAAAGCCCCGGACGGTACGTACTACTATGACTATGAGGCCGATGGCGACGGTTTGAATAATCCGGTATCGCTGCACGCTGCCGTCACCATCAGCGGCAGCGATATTCTGGTCGACTGGGCCGGGAGCTCAGGTGCCCATCCGCTGGCCATCAACGCCGTCATGAATTATACCTATGCCTACACGGCCTATCCGATCAAGTGCGTGTTTAGTGCCGATGTGCCCAACAACGAAGGGGCGTTTCGGCCCATCCGCGTTTCGGCCCCGAAAGGCTCGCTGCTGAATGCGCAGAAACCCGTACCGCTGGGTGGGCGTAACATCACCGGCAACATCCTGCACGCCACCGTTTTTGGTGCCCTCGCGCAGGCGGTGCCCACCCAGGTGCAGGCCGACTGTGGCAGTGCCTGCTGGTGCGTGGTGCTCAACGGTCAGAAAGACGATGGCAGCGAATATGTCGAGTATTTTTTTCTGAACGGCGGCTATGGTGCCCGGCCCAACGCCGACGGTCCGCACGTGCTGAGTTTTCCAACCAACGTGGCCAACGTGCCCATTGAAGTGCTGGAAAACAGCGTCCCCATCCGCGTAACGGCCAAACGACTCGCCAGCGGCTCGGCTGGAAACGGCACCTTTCGGGGTGGGCTGGGGCAGGTGTTTTCGTTTAAAAACGTGGGGAAACAACCCATTAACCTATCGTTGCTCACCGAAAAAACCTGCACCGTCTCGCGCGGAATTTGCGGGGGCGAAGATGGCGCACGGGGTAGCCTGCGCATCGAACCAAATCGGTTTCTGGCCCCCAAAGGCTTAGACAAACTACAGCCCGGCGAAGAAATTACGCTCACCCTGCCCGGCGGTGGCGGCTACGGACCTGCTGCCGCACGAAGCCCGGTATTAATCCAAAATGACGTAGCTTTAGGCTACATTCCCCACAACCAGCAACCATGAGCCCGACACCAATCAGCGTTCCACCCGTGTGGAGCAACATCGGCAAACACGCCGTATTCCCCGAAACAACCCACGACGAACGTGCCCGCTATAATTTCCTGGCCAGCCTGAATAAGCACCTGTCGGGGATGGTGGCACCGGGCAACCGGATTGCCTATGAGCAGCGCGTGAAACCCCGTTTTCAGGCCGAAACCGGGCACGCCTTTACCTCGCGCGACGACGTACACGAGGCCATGCTGCGCGATCCCTATTTTCAGGCGTGGAGTGCCCTCCGGCGGTCTACCATGGAAATGCGCCAGCAGGCCGGGCGGTCGCTCACGCTGCGGCAGGCCCACACGCTGGCCCAAAAAGCCGACCAGCTCAACGCGGGTCAGCCAACGCTGGTGCTGGACCAAACGGTAGCCGTGCCCAACTACCTCCGGGCGGTCGACAATCACCTGATGCCGGGCAGCTACCACACCGAATTCATGGAGAAAGATGTGTCGGCAGCGGCCAATTATGACACGGGTCTGTTTGTAACCACCGCCGGGATGCTGGGCCGCTACAGCGACGGGGGCGGCAAAGCCATTGCGCAGTGGGTGAAAAATACCTACCCTGATTTTTGTCCCACCCGCATTCTGGACATTGGCTGCGGCATGGGCCATAATGTGCTGCCCATCGCGCAGCTTTTCCCCGATGCCCAGGTGCTGGCCATCGATACCGGCGTGCCCATGCTGCGCTACGGCCACGCCCGCGCCCGCTCGCTGGGTATTGATAATGTAACGTTCCGGCAGATGGATGCCGCCGACATGAAAGCCCTGGCAGATGAATCGTTCGACTGGGTTCAGACAACCATGTTTTTGCACGAAACGGGCGGCAAGGCCATCCATAAAATCATGGCCGAGATCTACCGGGTACTCAAACCCGGCGGCCTCACCATGCACATCGAGCAGCCGCAGTATACCCCCGAGATGGATTATTTCGAGCAGTTTATCCGCGATTGGGATGCCTACTATAACAACGAGCCTTTCTGGTCGAAGATGCACGACCTGGCCCCGGCCGATTTGCTGACCCAGGCTGGATTTAACCCCGACAAGTTTATGCAAACGGGTGTGAAAGCCATGAACGACCTCGACGATGGCACCCGCACCAATGAACCCGAAGACTACGGACGCTCGCCCGTCTGGAACGTATTTGGCACCTGGAAATAAACAACCCCAACGCACGTATGGACCCAATCGATTATATTAAAATGGCCGGCAACAAGGCCAAAGGCGGGCGACCGTATTTTATGAACGACCCCGCCGTTGAACGGGTCATGAACATAACCATGGCCTTGGCGGGCGAGGTGGCCGTGATGCGCGAACGCATCGACACCCTCGAACGGCTGCTGCAACAGCAGGGTGTGCTGGATCGGGCCGCCATTGACACCTACACCCCCGACCCTGAATCGGCCACGGAGCGGCAGCTGGTCCACGCCGAATTTGTCGCCCGGATCCTGCGCATCGTGCAGCAGGAGATGGAAGCCATTGCCGATCCCGCGCTCGATCAGGACGTGAAAGAAATTGCCGACGACATTGCCCAAATGTAACCCTATGAGCGCACCTGCCCAGGAAATCGACGCATTTTATGCGGCCATCAAAGCGAAAGATGCTGCGGCCATCAGCACGTTCTACGTAGCCGACAGCGACACCTACGTTATTTTGGAAGGCCCCCGGCTGGCCACCAAAGGATTTGACCGCATTCAAACCGGCTGGTACGACTTCTGCGCGTCGGGGCTGTCGCTGCTGGCCATCGACTGGCTCGACGGCCCGCTGGTAGAAACGGGTGCCGATATGGCCTGGGTAGCGGGTATTATCCGGCTGCGGGTGAGCTTGGCAACGCGTGAATTTGAGCAGACCTTCCGGGCTTCGTTTGTGTTGCGGGCCGTGGCGGGAGCCTGGAAAATCCGCCATGAACACGTTTCCGGAGCCCTGGCCGACCCGTATGGCATGGGCGACTGGCTTAAACCCGCTAAACCTGATCAGACATGAAACAACCAATTATAGATTTCACCTGCCGGGCAGCACTGCTCCTTGCGCTTCTTTGGGGTGGGCAGGCGCTGCGGGCGCAACCCCTGCCCGACACGGGTATCAGTGGCGTTTATGAAGTGATGCACGCGGTGAGCGATGCCCGCTATGCCATCGACTATTTTCGTGAATACGGCTTCCGCGTCATTGACTCGGCGGCCGTGACGGCTTCCGAAGCCCAAAAACTCTACGGGGTGAACTCGGCCCTGAAAACCTACCGACTCCAGAACGGCTCCATCGATAGCCACGGGCTGCTGCGGCTCTGGGTCTGGGCCAAACCCCTCGGCGAGGGCGTGGGCTACTGCCAGCCCGAAACCATTGGTTCGCGCATGACCGTGATGAAAACCGCCGACATTGTGCGCCTGTTTGATATTTACTCAACCCTGCGCGACAACAAACAACCCTGGCTGCCAACCGAACCCATTGCTGACGATTTATTTGGGTTGAACAAGCCCGATAAAGTCAGCTTTTTCAAGCGGCCCGTGCTGGTGCGCGAAAGCGCGGTATACGGCCAGTTTTTTACGCACGTCTTTTTCCAGCGATATGGC
>JAYVAP010000238.1:0-5316 GCA_043750915.1 Spirosoma sp.
CCCCAGTCGGCCGCCGAATTGATCATGATCCGCTCGGGGCCATACTGCTCCACAATGGCTACCATGCGCTCGTTACCCATTTTTGTGAACGGATAAATGGTGAACCCGGCCCAGAACCCCCGGTCCAGCACCTCCCGCACGGTTTCTTCGTTGTTATGATCCACAATGACCATTCCCGGCTCTAAACCGTGCTCCAGGGCAATATCCATGCTGCGGGTGGTACCCTGCTTTTTGTCGCGGTGGGGCGTATGAACCTGCACGGGTAAACCGGCTTCTTTGGCCAGTTGCAACTGTGCGCGGTAGTATTTTTCTTCGGCGGCCGTCTGATCGTCAAACCCAATCTCGCCAATACCCACCACGCCTTCCTTATAGATGAACAGGGGCAGAATTTCCATAACCTGCTCGGCCAGGGCTTCCTGATTGGCTTCTTTTGAATTCAGCCCGATGGTGCAGTAGTGCCGGATGCCAAACTGCGATGCCCGAAACCGCTCCCAGCCCACCAGCGAAGCAAAATAATCACGGAATGAGTCGACACCGGTGCGCGGCTGACCCATCCAGAACGCCGGTTCGACAACTGCTACCACCCCCGCATCGGCCATGGCCTGATAGTCGTCGGTGGTGCGGGAAATCATGTGGACGTGCATGTCGAAAAACGACATGCCCCGAATTGAATCCATGAAATTCATGTCTGATGCTATATTAAAGGCTTTTTTTTGCTGTTGGATCGCCTGCAAAGTGTCAACAAAGATACGGCATTGACGGTCCTGATCCGGGGTAAATCAACATCATTCCGGCTACATCATGAGCTGCTCGATGTGGGGCGGCAGGCTGCGTCCGGCAGCGCGTCGCTCGGCTGCATAGTCGGCCAGCGTTTGGGCCAGCCGGGCGTTTTTTCGCTCGTCCAGGCCAATTATCTGCGTCACGTCTTTATCGGTAAAAAACGCTTTCAAAATCAACTGATTCCAGGCCGCTTCCGTGAAATAATCGGCTGGATAGGGATTATGAAGCATAATGGCCGACTGCACATCGGCCATGTTGTTGCGGATGCCTTCGGTAGCCTGAAACTGCCAGGCTTCGGGAAATGCCAGCACCGGCAGTGCCGAGTACAGGGCCACTAACTCATTCACTTCGCCCGCTCTGAACAGTTCGGTCAGGGTGGCTACGTAGGTAGTCTGGTCATCGGCGGGGAACTGGAGCAGCCACCACACCCGCGCCACCCGATCCAGCGGCCAGCCAGCCACACTGAAGCCAGGGCGAAGCCGCCGGAGTGCAAACTCGATGTCGGCCGGCAGATGGACGGGGCTTTTGCCTACGAAGCGGGGCATGGCCGTGAAAACCCGGTAGAACGCGCCGGTTTGCAGATGCTGGTGGTATAAAGCCACTTGCTGACGCAAATAGTCGACGGCTTTTTGGGAGACCGGTTGCTGTTCGATCAGGTAAAACAGCGTTTGGCTCATGCTGGCAATATTCATGCGGTAAACGTTGGCAAACTTTAGTACTGCGCCGGATTCAGTCAGGTGCATTTGATTTATTCCACGGGTTTGAGGTCGAAATAGGTTTCGAAGATGGCTTTTCCGGCTTCATTGGTGCGGGTTTGAAAGGTGTCGAGATATTGGTGCAGCCCGGCTTTGAAAATATCCTTCGTGTCGGTAAACTCAATGTCGGTGCGGAGTTTGCTGAGTGTCCGCTCGGCATTGTCACCAAAACCATGGCCAATGTTGTTGCCCGAAATTTCGTAGAGCGAGAGTTCGGCTTGCCGGATGCAGTGGGAGGCCGCACGTGGAAACATTTTGTCCAGAATCAAAAATTCCACAATGCTCGACGGGGTGAGGGCGCGGTACTGCTGGCGGTGCATATTGTAGGCACTGACTGACTTGAGCACCGCCGACCAGATCATCAGATCGAGCGTGGAGCCGATGGCATCGGCTTCGGGCAGGAGCGTAAAATACTTAACATCCAGAAAGCGGGATGTTTTGTCGGCCCGCTCCAGGAAACGCCCCAGCCGCCCAAAATGCCAGGCATCGTTGCGGGTAATGGTGGCATCAATAATGCCGTAGAAAAGCTGGGTGCCATTGCGGATTTCGGTGAAAAAACTCTGTGTTTGGTTTTGTCCCCACTGCTGTTTGGGGGCCGTATCGCGCACCATCAGGTAAAACTGGTTGAGGTGCTCCCACATTTCTTTGGAAATGGCTTCGCGGATGGTGCGGGCGTTTTCGCGGGCGTTGCTCAAACAGGCTACAATGGAGTTGGGGTTGCGTTTGTCGAAGGTCATGAACTGGATGACGTTCTCGCGCGTGGCTTCGGCATAATACCGCGCAAAGAGTTTGTCGTCGGCGGTGGCAATGAGCAGCGGCTCCCACTGCTGGTCAACGTTGGGCGGCAGGTCGAGGGCCAGGTTGAAATTAACACTCATGAAGCGGGCATAGTTTTCGGCCCGTTCAATGTAGCGGTGCATCCAGTAAACAGAGTTGGCAACGCGGCTTAGCATGAGAGAGTTGGATGATTTTTAGAATGGCGTATCGACAAAAATAGGCGTTGGGCGGTAGTTTACAAGTAATAAAGCCAGCATCAGGTCTTTTGGGGTCATATTCGCTCACCATCGACCGATATTTTCGTCTTTCATGCTTCCTATGCTGTTCAAATCAATTCTGTTGCTCACACTCGGCACCCTGCTGATGGGGGCTGCTACCGCCAAACCCAGCCCCAAAAAAACCGGTACCCGGCTCTACGAAATTCGGATTTATTACCCTACACCGGGTAAATACGCCGAAATTGTGGATCGGTTCCGCCAGTACACCACTAAGCTCTTTGCCAAACACGGCATGGAAAATATTGGCTACTGGACACCCACCGACACCGCCCGCAAAGAACTCATTTACCTGCTGGCCTACCCCGACCGCGAGGCCCGCGAAGCCGCCTGGCAGGCCTTTGGCAACGACCCCGCCTGGAAAGCCGTTGTGGCAAAAACCGAAGCCAACGGTAAATTAATCGACCATATCGACCAGATATTCATGACAGAATCCAGCCTGTCGCCCGCCGTCAAAACCCAGGTTAAGCAGCCCGAACGGACCTTTGAACTGCGTACCTATACGGCTGCTCCCGGCAAACTGACCAACCTCATTACCCGCTTTCGCGAGCATACGATGGCCCTGTTCAGCAAACACGGCATGACCCACATCGGCTACTGGATTACGACGGAGGCCGACGGCAAACAGCCCAAACTGATCTACGTGCTGGCTCACCCCTCCGAAGCCGCCGGGAAACAGCATTTCAAGGACTTTGCCGACGATGCCGACTGGAAAAAAGCCCGCGACGCATCGGAAGTCGGTGGAAAAGTTACCGAAAAAGTGGAATCGGTTTATCTCCAACCAACCGACTATTCGCCAATTCGATAGAGCCAGCGGGCTACAACTCAAAGGTGATGCCCTGGGCCAGGGGCATGGTCGTGCCGTAGTTGATGGTGTTGGTTTGTCGGCGCATGTAGGCTTTCCAGGCATCGGAGCCGGATTCGCGGCCACCGCCGGTTTCTTTTTCGCCCCCGAACGCCCCGCCAATTTCGGCTCCCGATGTGCCGATGTTCACGTTGGCAATGCCGCAGTCGGTGCCGCTCATGGCCAGAAATTGCTCGGCTTCGCGCATGTTCAGCGTAAAAATAGACGAAGATAACCCCTGCGGTACGCCATTCTGCTGGGCAATGGCATCGGCCAGGGTGCTGTATTTGAGCAGGTAAAGGATAGGGGCAAAGGTTTCGCGCTGCACCACGGGCCAGTGGTTTTGGGCTTCGGCAACGCACGGCCGAACGTAGCAGCCCGACTCGAAGCCCGGCCCCTCAACCAGCCCCGGCTCCACCACAAACTGCCCGCCCAGTTCCCTGATCTCCCGAACGGTTTGCTCATAGCCGGCCACGGCCTGTTGGTCAATGACGGGTCCAACGTGGAACGACTCGTCCAGCGGGTTGCCAATGCGGAGCTGGGCGTAGGCTTTTTGGAGCCGGTTTTTCACGTCGTCATAAATCTTTTCCTGCACAATAATCCGGCGGGTAGAGGTGCAGCGCTGCCCGGCCGTGCCCACAGCCCCAAACACAACGGCCGGAATGGCCAGTTCCAGATCGGCCAGATCCGAAATGATGATGGCGTTGTTGCCGCCCAGTTCGAGCAGGCTCCGGCCCAGCCGGGCAGCCACCGTTTCGGCCACGGCTTTGCCCATGCGGGTGCTGCCCGTTGCCGACACCAAAGCCACGCGCGGGTCGCTGGCCAGCCACGCGCCCGCGTCGCGCCCACCCGTGATGAGGCACGAAACACCCTCGGGCACGTTGTTCTGGCGCAGCACGTTGCCAATGATCTGCTGGCAGGCCAGGGCCGTAAGCGGTGTTTTTTCGGAAGGTTTCCACACGCACACATCGCCACAGACCCAGGCCAGCATGGCGTTCCAGGACCAAACGGCCACCGGGAAGTTGAAGGCCGAAATAATGCCGACCACACCCAGCGGGTGCCACTGTTCCAGCATCCGGTGGGCGGGCCGTTCGGAGTGCATCGACAGGCCGTATAACTGGCGCGATTGTCCCACGGCAAAATCGCAGATGTCGATAATTTCCTGTACTTCGCCCAGCCCCTCCTGAAGCGATTTGCCCATTTCATAACTGACGAGGGTGCCCAGTTCGCGTTTGTGAAGCCGGAACTGCTCGCCCATTTGCCGCACAATGTCGCCCCGGCGGGGGGCCGGCACGAGCCGCCATTCCACAAAAGCGGCCTGCGCCGTTTCCAGCACGCGGTCGTAGTCGGCACGGGCCGATACATATACGCCCGCAATGTGCCGGCCATCGGCGGGCGAGACCGAATCGAGCGTTTCGGCCGGTTCGGTAAACCAAAATTGTGTGCCGGTGCTGGTGCCGGGTTTGATGGGTTGAGCGGGTAACGGAAGGATGGACTCCATATTGACTGACGTAGTGATTTGTTGACAGGAAAGCAAAGCTACCCGGCTTCCCGCGAAAAATAGCCACGGGTGGGCAAACTTTTCGGCTTCGCCAGGGTTAAGGCATGACTATTGCGGGTAAAAAAATTAACTGACGTTATGAAAAACAGGAAAATTATCGGCCTGCTCATGGTGGGTATGGCGGTGGCAGGTTCGGTCGTTCGTGCCCAAAACACCCCCGTTGGCGCGGCTACCTCAACAACCTATCCGGTGGGCGCGGTTGTCTCAGATTCCACGCCGGTGCCAAATGCATCGCGCCGAAATGAGCGGGCCACGAAGCGGGCGAATCGCCGGGGCAACGGGCGCGGGACTAATGCAGCTGCCAGCCAGGATGCCCGGTATCGG
>JAYVAP010000239.1:0-5153 GCA_043750915.1 Spirosoma sp.
CTGTTGTTCAAAGACTTTGTCAGTGCCAATAGTCTCTCAGAGGAGGATGTAGCAGACCTTACCAGCTTCCTCCGATGACTTTTGCCGAGTTTTCAATAATAAGCAATTGGTACCCAGCACGATTCTCATGGCTGAGTCGCGTAGGGAGTACGCAGATGTTCGCCCAGCCACTCCTCAGCCTTGGTGGCATCCCAATGATTCTGCTCAAAAAGCTGATCGACATCCTCGTCAACTTTCTGCGCGAAGTAGTCGGCCAGCAGTTGCCGGATTTCCAGAATTTGCTGTTCGGAAAGCGGCCTTGCGAAGACCTTCAATAACTCAAGTTGAAGATTGCTTAATGGTGCCATAATGCTACGCTGTTTTAGACAAAGTTATCCAATTTCTGAACCACCTCACAGACCATTTAACAAGACCCGCCGAAAACCGGAACCGAGCAGGCAACATGTTTCACCTTAAAAACTAAGTAAACGGATTGCGGTACGACAAACCCGAAATGGAAAGGAAATCTTTGTCATTCCGGGAGAGTAAGGTCAGTTCATATACGATGGCTGTGGCCGCGATAATGGCATCAGAAAGTTTGATTTTAAGGCGTTTTCGGAGTGCAATGGTCTGCTGAACGACCCGCTCGTCGAGCGGATATACAATGGCCCGGTTAACAAACTCTTCCGTAATCGTTGCCTGTCTGCTGTCGGCAGATTGCCAGCCCAGTAACTCGATTTGGGTGATAACAGACAGGTTTACGTTGGCAGAAAGTACAGAACGCATAAAAGGCAGAGACTGAGGAGGCAAAATGCCCTCCAGAAAGTGGATAGCAATGTTGGTATCTATCAAAAATCTCTCGTCCATTCGTTGCGCAGGTCGTTTAGTTTTTTGTCAAGCTCTTCTATGGGCATCCCACTTGTGGCACGACCATAGAACTGATCGAACAGCGACGGAGACGTAGAGGAGGTCGTATTGGTGGGCGAATCGGGTTGAACGCGAACAGATTCAACAAAATCCAGTGAGCGTAGCAGTTCAAGCAGATACGGCAATTTCTGCTGGTTACGAAGGCTAATTTCTACGTGCATAGTTCATCTTGTTTTTAACAAAGTTACCCATTTTTCAACAACACAGGCCGCGCCGAAAACCTGAAACCGAGCAGGCAACATTGCTTCTATTCCCACAATTATGAAAATGGTATTCATCAGCGTCCTTTCAGTATAGACAGAAAAGCCTCCACTGGGAGAAGTCTATGCCCGATTTGAGAACAGGCAGGTCGCTGGTTTCGTTGGCCGTGGCAATTTGGCTGGTAATGAAAGCAATAACCACGTGGTCATCATATCCAGTGCTGTTGGTGAGGCACAAGGCTGGGCGCACTTTGGTGGCCGAGCGGTAGTCAAAGGGGAAAGGCACTAAAACAATTTTGTTTCTCATTTTTCAATGGCGGTGCCGTCGTGTAGTGTGTAGATGTTTTCGGCCTCGTCGTTCAAAAAATCGAAAGATGGACTGCTGGCAGTGGCTTTTACCCACTCTATGTTGTCATCAGACTCTGGCAACAACACCAAAACGCGCACTTGCTGGTTTCGGAGGTTCAGTGGTTTTTCAACGCTCAAAAACCAAAAGTCATCAATCATTCCTTTTGTTTCGTATGCCATCATAATTTTATTTTTTACAAAAATATACAATTCCCACTACGAAAAAACAAGTCCATAAACAGGCCCCGCCAACAATCGGAAACCGAGCAGGCAACTCCGCTTCTACGCACACAATTATGAAAGCAATCAATAGAAACAAACCCCGGCTATTGAAGGGTCAATAGCACCAAATCCAGGTCGGGCAACGCAGCAAACCCTTTATCGGCCGTCAGCAAGGGGAGTCTTGCGTGGTAGGCCGAAGCCGCCACCAGCGCGTCGGGCAGTTTGATTCGGTGGTTTTGTTTCAGTGAGATTGCTTTAGCCTTTACTGCCGGGTGCAGGTCGATGATAAAACAAGTATCGAGCAGTTGCTGAATAATCTGTTTTTCGTCGTCAGAAATGCTTTTGCCCCCCAGCAGTTCAATCTCGGTAACGAACGAAATCGCAAACGAATGGTCGGCAAACAACTCGGTTTCAGGACGACCCTCAAGCAAATAAATCAGGAAGTTGGTATCGGCCAGAAAGTCAATGCCATTCATTGCGGGCTTCTTTTTGGTAATCCAGGCCATCCAGACCCCGCTTGAGTTTGCCAACAAACTTGCGGAGCGTGTTTTTGCGGGGTGCTCGTTTCAACAACTCCCTGATTACTTCTGGTCTGGTGTCTTTATTGATTTCGATAACCATGACTGTACTTATTTTCAACAAAGTTAACTCATTTCCCAAAAACCACCCGCAACCGAAAAACCGGCTGTTGCCCGTCTGTCGGCCTGCCGGGCAACGCGTCTTCACCCTGCCTGCTGGTCAGGAATGACGGGCATACCTGGTACATTTGTGCCGGATTGCCCCGATAAACCAACGCCAACGCATGATTTCTCTGCAAACAATTTGCGAAGCCCACGACCGCATCCTGCCCCACATTCACCGCACGGTTGTGCTAACTAACCAAACAATCGATGAGCAAGCCGGGGCCAGCCTGTATTTCAAGTGTGAAAACTTTCAGAAAATCGGGGCTTTCAAAGCGCGGGGTGGCCTGAATGCCGTGCTCCAGGTGGCCGAAAACCGCGAAGGATCGGCCATTACCACCCATTCGTCGGGCAATCACGCGCAGGCGGTGGCCTTTGCCGCCCGGCAGGTGGGGCTGCCCGCCTACATTGTGATGCCGCGCACGGCTCCGCAGGTAAAAAAAGATGCCGTTCGGGGCTACGGAGCCGACGTGATTGAGTGCGAACCCACCCTTGAGGCCCGCGAAGCCGGGGTGCAGGCCATCATCGAACGTACCGGAGCCGTGCTGGTACATCCCTTCGACGACGACCGCGTGATTGCCGGGCAGGCCACGGCCGCCAAAGAACTGATCGAGGATTATGGGCTGGAAAGCAACGGTGCCAACCGCCCTTTCGATGTGATACTGGCACCCGTTGGCGGGGGCGGGCTGCTCAGCGGAACGGCTTTAGCCACGCATTTTCTCTCCCCCACCACCCGTGTGATGGGGGGCGAACCCGATGGCGCGGCCGACGCGGTGCTGTCGTTTCGGAGCGGGCAGCTGCAAAAAGCGCCCTACATCGACACCATTGCCGACGGGTTGCTGACCAGCCTCAGCATGCGCACACTAACCATCATCCGGGCGCACGTAACCGATATTCTGACCGTTTCGGATGCCGAAATTGTGGCGGCTATGCGCCTGATCTGGGAGCGGATGAAAATCATTATCGAGCCGTCGTGTGCCGTGCCGCTGGCCGTTGTGCTGAAATACCCGGACCAGTTTGCGGGCCAGAAAATTGGTATTATCCTGACCGGTGGCAACGTCGATTTGGGAAAGTTGCCGTTCTAAATCCAACATCAGCATGATCACCATCCGCGCCATTAGCCCTCGGCAAACCTACCCACTCCGCCACGCCGTGCTGTGGCCCGACAAACCGATTGCCTACGTAAAGATTGATGACGACGATGACGGCTATCATTATGGTGCTTTTCGGGCGGGTGAGCTGGTGGCGGTTATCTCGCTGTTTGTGGCGGAAACTGCCGGGCCGCAGACCGCCGGAAGCGGGGGTGTAACAGCACGACAGGCCCGTTTTCGCAAATTTGCCACCCGCCCCGACTGCCAGCGAACGGGTATTGGCACGCAGTTGTTGAACCACGTTATGGCTCAGGCCCGGCACCTGAACGCGACCACGCTCTGGTGCGATGCCCGGCTCGAGTCGGCCGACTTCTACCGCCGGTTTGGCATGGAACCGGTTAGTGCGGTATTTTACAAAGAAACAATTGCATATGCCCGGTTTTCGTTAACTTTGTCGTGTGCTGGATGCTGAAACATATCGTGTCCCAAACCCCTGTCATAAACCCATGAAATCTGTTCTGACCGCCTGGCTCCTGGCTACCCTGCTTACTACGGCCGTTGATGCCAACGCCCAAACGCAACCTGCCGCCATACCGGCATCTGCCACCGACTCAACTGAGTTGAGTGCCTACGCGGGCGTTTATACGTTCGTTTCGGGCAGCCCGGTGCAAAAGTTTACTGTCTCGGTAAAAAAAGGAGATCTTTATGGCGAAGCGGATGGCTTTGGAGAATATAAACTTCTGAAGCAGCCCATCGCCGACACCTACAGATCGACCAGTTCCTACGGCTCTATTATCACGTTTGTACGGGACGCGGCTACCAAAGCCATAGCAGGCCTGACTCTGGCCGCTCAGGGCATGGAACTGTCGGCCAAACGCAACAACCCCTGAGCGTGGCCCGGACCGAATGACCACGCAATTTCGGCTGCGTTTTGTCAGAATAAAAGTGGTTTTGGGAAGTTGCCGCAGTTCAGGCTGCGGGGATCGAATCTGATGCCGGGGAAACAGCCGCGTGAAGCCCTGAAAATAGTGCCCATCATGCAACAATGTCTTTACGGAGTAGTTATTTGTGGATAACAGATGTCTCTCTTGTCCATGAAAATAATACACCTTTTGGCACTGGCACTCGGCACAGGGCTGATCGCCTGCGGTCAGAAAAAAGAGACTACCACCCTCGGTACCACCGTTGGCACTGTCAGTCAAACAATTGCCCTACCCGCGCCCTACGCCACCAAATCGGCGGTGCATTTCAGCCGGGTAATTGGCTGGCCCGCCGGTAAAACACCGCAGGCTCCCCCCGGCTTCGTTGTTACCGAGTTTGCCCGCGACCTGAACAGTCCGCGATGGCTCTACGTGGGTCCCAACGGCGATGTATTCGTTGCCGAGTCGAACACCGAGCCGAAAGACATCAAAGACAATGTTATTTCGGTGGTTACGGGCCAGAATAAATCGCAGCCCTCCGGCCAGAGTGCCAACCGGATTACGCTCCTGCGCGATACCAACCACGACGGCAGGCCAGACCAGCGCGAAGCATTCCTCACCGGGCTAAACCAGCCTTTTGGGATGCTGATTCTGGGCGATAAATTTTACGTTGCCAATACCGACGGCCTGCTGGCTTTTCCCTACCAGACCGGACAAACCAGCCTGATAGACACGCGGGACGTATCCACGCGGGGCGAATCCACGCGGGGCGCATCCACGCCGGGC
>JAYVAP010000240.1:0-4156 GCA_043750915.1 Spirosoma sp.
GCCTGTTCGCGGGTACGGCTCTGCTGGGGTGAAGGCGTGCCGAGATGGAAGTCGGAAGCAAAATAAGCGTTTTGGCCCGGAGCGAGCGGAATGGTTTCGGTGTCGGACATGCAAACGCGGTAGTGAGCCACAAAAATACGCAGGTCTGCCGGTTTGACCAGCCTGCCATCCCTGGCAAAGCCCGGCAACTTGTTTGGCGACAAACTGAATTAAGCGTAAACTTGCAGGGGCAATATTCTTTTTGTCAGTGATATTCACTACCGCCCACTGCTGATGTTCAAGGGCCTGTTTTCTATAAAAGACCTAATATGCCGCTAAACGCAGAAAACAATGAAAACCCTTAAATACTTGTTTGTCAGCCTATTACTAACACCCATAGGTTTTGCCATGCCACGCCAGACGAACCCGGCGCACCTTACGGCCCAACAGGCGGCACAGTGGATCAGGACCGACAAAAACGTGGTGGTGCTGGATGTGCGCACGCCCGCCGAATACCAGACGGGGCATCTCAAGAACGCGGTTAATATCGACTACACTGCCCCTGATTTTGCGCAGCATATTGCGCAATTAAACCCGTCAAAGCCATACTTGCTCCATTGTGCTGTGGGTGGCCGAAGCACCAAAGCCTTAGGGGTATTGCAAAAAATGAAGTTTCGGGATGTTCGGCATCTGGATGGTGGCCTTCAGGCATGGCAAACCGCCGGTTTGCCGGTGGTGAAATGAACGATACAGCGCGAGCTGACCGTCTCCCCCCCCCCCCCTGCCTTGCAGTACTGCCACCGGAATTAGTCGTTCAAAAATTGAGTCTGTCTCATACGTGGCACGCTGCCGAGATGTTTCTGCTGATGGTCGATTAAAAAGCCAGGGGTTATCCAGTAAAAAAACTAAATATCTTTTAATTACTGATAGTCAGCTAATTACCTGTAAACTCCAAAGACTTACGCAGACTTCTTAAATTCAAATTTGAAGGGCAATTGCCTGATTTTGTGCATCAAATTGCGCGATTAGCCCCCTCGAAACCGTACCTGGTGCATTGCGCCGTGGGTGGCCGGAGCACTAAAGCCGTGCTGGTACTACAAAAAATGAAGTTTCGGGATACCCGGCATCTCACCAGGCGTTCGACCTCAGCCCATAAGCTTTGAGTAAACACATTGGGCCCATTGATGTCGTTTGTCTTTGCCACCCGTAAGCGACAGCAAAAAATGCCGCTAAATAATCAATTTTATTGTATGCTGAATGCAACCTTTCGGGCCTGTTCGTACTCGTTATGAGTGGGTTAAGCCGTTTAGAAGAACGGCTACTATATTCTTAGTTAAAAATCGTTAATTGAGTATCCGATACTCCCTTACAGACTATATTTGCGATTCAGTGAATCGCTCAACCTCTTTTTATGAAAAATGTTTCCCTGCTGGCCGTGTTTTGTCTGCTAACGACCACCTTATACGGGCAAACCACGCCCGCTCCAGCTCGTTTTACCCTACAGGGTCGGGCGGTCGACACGTCGGCGGCTCCGCTCGCTTCGTCTACGGTAATGCTGCTGAGCACCAAAGATTCGTCGCTCATCAACTTCACGCGCTCGGACGACAAAGGTGCGTTTACGTTTAAAAACCTGCGGTCGGCTACCTACGTCCTCAAGATTTCCTTCGTAGGGTTCATTCCGTATAATTTAGTGGTAAAGCCCACGGGTGAGCCGGTCATAGATCTCGGCCCGTTGAAACTAAAGCCCATCACGCGGGAACTGATGGAGGTGGTGGTGCGAACGGCCAAAGCACCCCTAACCATCAGGGGCGACACCATCGAATATAACGCCAGTTCGTTTAAGGTGCCGCCCGGCTCCACCGTTGAGGATTTGCTGCGGAAACTGCCGGGCGTACAGGTCGACCAGGACGGTAACATCAGGGCGCAGGGGCAGGATGTAAAGAAAATGACCGTCGACGGTAAAAATTTCTTCGGTAACGATCCTAAACAAGCCACCAAAAACCTACAGGCCGATGCCATCACGAAAGTGCAGGTTTTCAACGATAAAACAGAGCAGGCTAAATTGACGGGCGTAGATGATGGCAAGAAAGAAAAGACCATCAACCTCGAACTGAAAGAGGAATTTAAAAAGGGTGGTTTCGGCAAGGTGACAGCCGCAGCCGGTCCGGCCTCCAACAAGTTGCCCGCCCGGGCCGAAATTAAAGGCAGCTACAACAAATTCAACACGAAGAATCAGTTTTCGGTGGTGGGGCTGGGCAACAACACGAATCAGCAGGGCCTGTCGCGCGACGATTACCAGGATTTCCGGGGCAGCAACGCCTACAATTCCAATCAGAACGCCGACTTTGGTTTCAGCGGGGGCAATTACTTTTACTTTTCCGACAGTGGCGATGAGGGGCTGGGCATTCCGGTGAGTGGTCGGCAGGGCGTGGGTTTCTCGAAGAATGCGGCCGGTGGTATCAACTATAATTACGACACTAAAGAAAAGAAACTCAGCGGGAGTTACTACTACAACCAGACCCGGCTGGACCTCAGTGCGCAGCGCCGACGCGACAACACACTTCCCCAGGACGAATACCGAACGGACGAAACCAGCAACCAGATTAATTTCAACGGCAACCACCGGATCAGCCTGCGTTACGAAAATCAAATCGACTCACTCAACACGCTGGTGTTCATCAATAACAGCCGCTACGGCGTGGGCAACTCGGGTCTTGCCCGAAGTCAGGATCTGATTCGCAGCAACGGCGCAGCCACCCGCAACCGGAGCACCAATATCAGCGATCAGCGTCAGTTTGCTACGTCCAATTCGCTCATCTACCGGCTGAAGATGCGTAAGAAAGGCCGGAGTATTGCCGCCAGTGCTACCTACGAAGTCAACACCAATGTGGCCAACCTGATACTGGACTCGGAGAATACATATACCGGCCCCATCCGCCCCGCCGATCAGTTGCCGGATATTCACCAGGATCAGCGGAACGATATTCAACAGACTGAATACAAGGCGAGTCTGCAATTTGTGGAACCATTTGCCAAACGGTTTACCTGGGAAACGTTTTACAACTTCAGTCTGCGTTACGATGAGGTAGACCGCAACGTGTTTAATCGGGGCGACAATCGCTACACCCGGAACGACACGCTGAGTCTGTTCTACAGAAACAATTACGTGTATAACCGGCTGGGCAGCAGCATTCGCTATTCGTATAAAGGGTTGAACGTATCGGCGGGGCTGGCGGGGCAACGTTTCACGCTCAATGGCACCTACCAGTCTAACGTATCGGGTCAGATCAACCGGGTATTTTCTACCCTGATCCCGAATGTTGGCCTGAACTACGACCTGAAAAATAATCGGTATCTCTACGGAGGCTACAGCGTGAACGTTCAGATTCCGACCTCGCGTGATCTTCAACCGGTTCAGAACAACAGCAACCCGTTGTTTATCAACACGGGCAACCCAAATCTGCTGCCGGAACTGGGGCATAACCTGAATATCAGTTTCAATTATTTCAATCCGGGAAATTTCATCAATGCCTACATTGGCCTGAACGGCACTAAGTACGTGAACCAGATTGTGTATAGCCAGAATACGGATACGCAGACGTTGGTTACCACAATCACGCCTACAAACCAATCAGGCGGCCAAAACGCGGGTTCGTATACGGGCTTTGGGTTCCCGCTCAAAAAAACCAAAGCGACCCTGGACCTGAACTTCAGTGCCAACCTGGGGCGCAACCCCGTCCTGATCAATAACATACTCAACCAAACGAGTTCACAAAGTTATTACGGGGGTGCCCGCCTGAGCCTGACACCTGTAGAATGGCTGACGTTTTACGGAAACGCCAGCCTCGGCGTAACCAACACCCAGTTTTCGATCAACGAGAACCGCAATCAGTCATTTATTAACAACAACTTCAGTGGCGAACTGACCCTGAAACTGCCGCGCGATCTATACATCAACACCAACCTGAATTACCGGGTCAACCGGAATGCACAGTTGAATTTCGACCAGCGAATTCCACTCTGGAACGCGTCGGTATACCACATCCTGGGCAAAGCCAAACGGGCCGAAATTCGGTTGACAGCGATTGATGTGCTCAACCGAAACGTAGCGGTCACGCTGAATCGCGGGGTCAACTACACGCAGTCGGAGACTATTCAGACGCTGGCCCGTTATTTC
>JAYVAP010000241.1:0-2412 GCA_043750915.1 Spirosoma sp.
GGTCAGCGAACTGACACGGGCAATAATTTTAAGGGTACGGTTGCTGCTGCCGAACTCAAAAGGTCGGAACAGCACGCGGGTGGGGTCGGGCCGGAGTACGATGCCGGTGCGGGTTGCTTTTACGCTCATAACAATGCAAAGCTAATGATGAACGATGAGTGATGAACGATAAGTGATGAATACCGTTCACGTCAGCCCACTTATCGTTCATCACTCATCGTTCATCACTCATCATTATCAACTCCGCATCGACCCGCCGAACGGGCGTTCGCTGTTTTTGGGCAGCCTGTAATTCGGTGAGAGCCAGCAAATACGACAAGGTCGATTCGGCTCCCTGATTCAGGTTCACGCGGTCGGTATGAAGGCCATCGCAACAGCCGCCCGTGCGGGGGTCATAAAGCGGCAAACCCAAATCGTTGGAACCCGTGAACCAGCGAAAAATGCGCACGGCCCGGTTGTACCATTTGTCATCGCCCGTTTTTTTGTAGGCTGCTAAGCAAGCTGATACCATACTCTGGGCCTCTACTGGTTGCTGATCGAAGTAAGCACGGGCTTCTCCCTTCACATAAAACCCATTGGAACCGATTGGCTGAAAATGACCACCCTGCTCGGCAGTTTGCATCTTCACCAACCACCGCAACGACCGCAACCCAATCTTCGACAGTTCGGGGTCGTCGGCCAGTAGCATCACGTGGGCCAGCTTGGCATTGTCGTAGTTGAGCGAATTTTCAAACCAGGGCCATTCTTCGGTGGCTGTTTCAGTATATCGGAAATGGATTTTGTTGAGCAACTGCCGCTGAATGTTTTTGGCCAGTCGGTCGTTGCCGAATCGTTTCTGGTACTCGTGAATACCCAACAACGCAAACGCCCAGGCCCGTGGCGACGAAAAGTTCGGGACGCTTGGCAACACGGATTCCATCAGGCTCATGGCCCAAATGGTCAGGTTGCGGTTGGTTGACCGGCCCAAACAAGTGCCAATGGCCCAAATAGCCCGTCCAATGCTGTCGTCGGAGCCAACGTCTTCGAGCCAACGCCGGTCATAACTCATGAAGTTTCGGAACTGCTGCTGATCGCTATTGTAGGCGTAGTTCAAAAAAGCCGAATAGGTGTCTGTCAGTTGGTGCAACCGGGTGTCGTTGGCGTGTGGCCCCGATTCGGTGAGCATCAGCGTTAGAATTAGGGCACGCGCCACATCGTCGGTGCAGTAGCCTTCCTCATAAAAAGGCAGGTGATGCCGGGCGTGTTGGGCAATACCCGTTGAATCGCTCAGGCGGAACAGGTGATCGAGTTTGACGGCGGGCAATTGAAACGACCCACTCGTGCTTGTTTCGTAAGGTAATTGGTTCGACACGGCACTCACACGCTCATACCTTGCTCTGGCAAAGCTATCGCCATATCGACCGATAACGCGCTCCCAGGTCATGTCGCGGCCCATCAGAAACGCCCGTTTCCGCATGGCATGGCGCATAGGTTCGTCGGCCAGCAAGGTCAAAACAGCCTCGGCCAGCGCGTCCGAATTATTAAATGGCACTAACATACCCCGTTCGTCGGCCAGCAATTCGGTAGCGTGCCAGTAGGGTGTTGACACCACCGCCTTGCCCCCGCCAAAGGCATACGAAAGTGTTCCCGACGTAATTTGGGCTTCATTCAGATAAGGCGTAACGTAAATATCAGCTGCTCCGAGGTATTCGAGCAGGTCGTCTAATTCTACGAACTGATTATAAAACCGGATATTATCACCCACACCGAGGTCGAAGGCCATTTTTTTAAGTTTATCGCGATACCCCTCGCCCTCCTGCCGAAGCAAGTGCGGGTGGGTGGCTCCCAACACCATATATACCACATTCGGAAACTGAGTCACAATCCGGGGCATCGCCTGAATCATGTTCTCAATGCCCTTGTTGGGCGACAGCAACCCGAATGTCAGCAGAGTTTGCTTCGACTCCATCCCGAAGCGATCCTTATAAAAATTGGGGTCAACAAACGGGTGGTCGGGAATGCCGTGGGGAATGAGGTCAATTTTTTCTTCGGGTATCTCGTAGATATTAATCAGGAAATCGCGGCCCCGTTCGGTCATGCAAACCACCCGCGCCGATAGGTCGGCAATGGTTTTCAGCACCAGCAGTTGTTCTTCGGTAGGGTTTTTCAGGATCGTGTGGAAAGTGGTAATCACAGGCATGGTCAGGTTGCGCAACAGCGTCAGGATATAACTCCCGGCTGGCCCTCCATAAATACCATATTCATGTTGGAGGCAAACAACCTCCGTATTCTTGGAATTCAAAAATTCAGCCGCTTTTCGGTAGGATTCCTGGTCGTGCTGATAAAACTCATACCGCACTTCCGGCGGGTAATCGTATCCTTCGGGCGTGTCGTTCACCGAAACCACAATCGGGCGGGCATCGGGAATAAATG
>JAYVAP010000242.1:0-2415 GCA_043750915.1 Spirosoma sp.
TTTGCCCCCACGTTTGACACAACGTACCGATTTCAACGCCGGGTTGGCGGAACCGGTAGACGCGATGGTCTCAAACACCATTGTTCGCAAGGACATGCCGGTTCGAGTCCGGCACCCGGTACAACTGATCCCTACAAATGCCTGTCTATCAGCAGTTTGTAGGGGTTTTTGTTTTTACCGAAAAAGTGCCGAAACAAAACGGAAACAGTTCATCCGTACGGGCATTTCAGCTGAACGCATTTATACGATCTTTGCCGGATGATATCCTTACGTTACCCGCTCGTGCTGGCATCGGGGTCGCCCCGCCGAAAGCAACTGATGACCGATGCCGGTTTTATTTTTACCATCGAAACCCGCCCCACCGATGAGGCCTTTCCGGCCACCCTGCCCGTCGATGCGGTAGCCGAGTACCTGGCCCGCCAGAAAGCCGCCGAATTTGTGGCCGACCTCGGCAACCGAATTGTGCTCTGCGCCGACACGGTCGTGATTCTCGACGATCAGGTGCTGAACAAACCCGCCGACGAAGCGGATGCCCGGCGGATGCTGCATATGCTGGCGGGCCGCACGCACCGCGTCAGAACGGGTGTGTGCCTGCTCACGCCCACCGAAACCATTTCTTTTACCGACGAAACACTGGTTACGTTCGCGCCCCTCACCGACGACGAGATTTCGTATTATGTCCGCGTGGGCAAACCCTTCGACAAAGCGGGGTCATATGGGGCGCAGGATTTTATTGGTCTGGTGGGTATCGAGCGGCTGGAGGGTTCTTTTTACACCGTTATGGGCCTGCCCACCCACCGCGTGTATCAGGCCCTGAAGCCGTATGGGGTGTAGGTGACTTTGGGGCACTGGTATTGACCAACACCTACCGTATAATAAATAACGCTATTTTCTTTTGTATTTACTGGCTTTTGTATTTACCATTGCTTCATGGAGCGCAGGCAGTTTACCAAAGCCATAAAGGTTGCCAACACTTCAACATAAAACAGGTATAAACCATCACCCTGACGAACGCGACAGGTTTTTGCAGGCATGTAATTACGGGTTAGCTTTCAGGAGGGTTGTTTATTAGCACAATGGCAACTTGAGGTGCCATTAGAAACACAGCCGCTGATGGGTACTTTACAATCACCGAACTATTGAGTCTCTACAATTATGCTTAAACGTATATATGTACTTCTTTTCGGGGGGCTTCTGCTGTCCTGTCAGGGTCTGGCCCAGAAGGGTCCCGACAAACCGGTGTCTGCCGAGTATCAGGCATGCTGCGGAGTCCAGCCCGTTGAATTTACCTTTGCTAAAAAGCAGATCTATGTACCCAATGTATTTACCCCCAACGGAGACGGGGTCAATGATTACTTCATGCCCTATATTAATCAGGAAGTGGCGAGCGTTTGGGGATTTACTATCCTGAGTGCCAAAGGGGATACGGTACTGTATCTAATGCCGTATTTTGATTATTCGACCGAAAAAGATATTACCAGGTATGCCTGGAACGGACGTCGGCAGGATGGCTCCCTTTATAAAGGACTATTCAAATACCGGATGCGGGTCGATGATAAACTGGCTAATAAAGATGTCATCGAGGGCACTGCCTGTGCCCTGCTTTGCGGGCCGGAAGTCAAGGTTTTTCAGACGAAAGAAGGCTGTTTTTTTCCTGTACAGGCTGGTCTCGAAGGCAAAAAGGCCTTTGCCCAAACTAATCAGGAAACTGGCTGCTTCTAAGTAAAATACTTCTCCTGCCCTGTCACTCTCCCCACTTTTGATTCTTCTTTTCTGTCCATAAAATTTCCCTGTGCTCTGCCCAAGAAGTGCCTGACCAGCCTGATGCTTATGGCTATGCTGAACTGTGCAGTTCAGGCACAGTCTATACCCTATACGCCCCTCTACGATAACGGCAGCTTCAATGCGCAATCTGTTAATGTAAACCTGGCGGTAGGAAGCACAGCTGCTTTGGCAGATGTATCAGCATCGGGTGGATCGACCTATTCAATACCCGTTGCCATACCGCCGGGTACTAATGGCGTTGTTCCCTCCATTGCCCTAACATACAGCTCGCAGAGTGGCAATGGAGTTGCCGGTATGGGTTGGAGCATTTCGGGCCTGTCGGCTATTACCCGCGCCCCGCGCTCCATGTATTACGACGGTGAGACGAATGCGGTGGAGATGACCAATAGTGACCGCTTTGTGCTTGATGGGAGTCGACTTATTCTTAAATCGGGCAGCGACGGAACCAATGGAGCGACCTATGAGACGGAAAGCGAAAACTTTGCCCTTGTTACTGCCAAAAGCGAACAGGGAAATGGCCCTCAATGGTTTCAGATGGTGACCAAAGAGGGTATTATCATGGAGTTTGGAAACACGCCCAATTCCCGCCATACGGGTCAGTTTGCTACTGTGCTTACCTGGTCTTTAAAC
>JAYVAP010000243.1:0-6598 GCA_043750915.1 Spirosoma sp.
CTTTTGGGCGCAGGGCTACCAGGCCGCGCAGGACCGGCTCTTTCAACTGGAAATCTGGCGCAGGCAGGCCACCGGCACCGTGGCCCAACTGCTTGGGCCCCAGGAAACCAAACGCGACATCGGCACGCGGCTGTTCCGGTTTCGTGGTAACATCAATAAAGAACTGCTGCACTACCATCCGCATGGGCCACAGATTGTGCAGGCGTTTGTCGATGGAATCAATGCCTACATCACCGATATCCTCAAAACGCCCGCCAAACTACCCTTCGAGTTTCGGGTGCTGAACACGAAACCAGGCCTGTGGACGCCCGAAATCGTTATTAGCCGCCACCAGGGATTGCTGGGCAACGTGCGCGACGAACTCAACTACGGTCGGCTGGTTCAGCTTATCGGCCCCGATAAACTGCGCGAACTGAGCTGGTTTCATCCCATTTCCAAAGACGGCGAACCCGACCTGACGCTCCACGTGAACGGCGACGAACTGTTTCAGCCCATTCTGGAACTATATGAAGCGTTTCGGCTGCCACTCAAATTTCAGGGCCGGGCCGCTAAAGCCGATGAAGACGAAGCAAACCGCGCGGAGGTCGATGCTTATTTCGATACCGAAAAGCAGTATGTCGGTTCCAACAACTGGGTAATTTCGGGCCGTAAATCGAGCAGCGGCTACCCCATGCTGGCCAACGATCCGCACCGGGCGCAGAGCACGCCATCATTGCGCTACTGGGTGCATCTGGACGCGCCGGGTTGGCACGTGACAGGAGCCGGTGAACCCACACTGCCCGGTATTTCTATCGGTCATAATAACGACGGCGCGTGGGGCCTGACCATTTTTGAGACTGACAACGAAGATTTATACGTCTACGAAACCAACCCCGCCAACCCCAATCAATATCGGTACAAAGGCACTGGTGGTATAAGTCGCTGGGAATCAATGACCGTGCTCGCCGAATCCATCCCGATGAAAGCGGGTCTGCCCGTTGTGGCCACGCTGAAATATACGCGCCACGGCCCGGTGGTGTTTGAAGACAAAGCCCGCCACAAAGCCTACGCTGTTCGGGCAGGGTGGCTCGAGCAGGGCTGTGCACCCTACCTGGCCAGTTTGCGGATGAACCAGGCCAGAAACTGGGCCGAGTTCCGGCGGGCGTGCGCTTTTAGTCGCATTCCGGGCGAAAACATGATCTGGGCAGGCCGACCGTCTGCCAACGAAACCGCTGCTATTGGCTGGCAGGCAGTGGGGTTATCGCCCATCCGCCGGTCTGCTACCGGCAACCCCTATACGGGCTTAGTGCCGGTGCCCGGCGATGGCCGGTTCGAGTGGGGCGGCTACCTCTCCATGCAGCAGCTGCCCAACAAACTTAACCCGCCTGAAGGCTACATCGTCACGGCCAACAACAACCTAATTGACCTATCGAAAAAAAAGAATTATGCCACTGGTGCCCATGCTCCACCGCGCACCGCCCTCGGCTGGACATGGGCCTCGCCGAGCCGGGCGCACCGCATTGAAGAAGTGCTGAACGACGGAAAGCGTAAAAACCTGGTCGATTTTATGGCTCTCCAGGCCGATTACCTCTCGGTGGCTGCCCGGACCTTAGTGCCGTTGCTGCAAAACCTGTCCTCGCCCGACGACCGCACTGAGCAGGCCCTGAATTATCTTCGTAAGTGGGATGCCAAACTCGACCCCGGCTCGGTGCCGGCCGCCATCTACGTGGCCTGGGAAGGGAAACTGAAACAGGCACTGGCCCAACAGCTCATTCCCGAAGCGGCCCGGCCCTACCTGAAAACGCTGCCCGCCAAACGCGTTATTGACGCGCTGATTACGCCAGTCCTGCCAATGTCTTTTTCATCCGCAACGGCAGCGAACCGGCCAGAAGCCGCGAGCCGAGCCGACCGCGACAGCCTGCTCCTGACCTGCCTCGACCAGGCCGTGGCCGAACTGACCAACCGGCTTGGCACCAACCCGGACGACTGGTCCTACGGGCAGCGCAAAAACAAGCACATTACCATCACCCACCCGCTCAGTGATCTGGTGGACAAGGCAATGCGAAAAAAAATCAACCTGGGGCCGGTGGCGCGGGGCGGCTACGGCGAAACCGTAAACGCCACGGCCAACGACCTTAACCAAACCCACGGGGCTTCGTTTCGGATACTGGTCGACACGGAAGACTGGGATAAAACGCTGGGTATCAACAATCCCGGCCAGTCGGGCGATCCGGCCAGCCCGCACTATCGCGATCTGTTCCCGCTCTGGGCTGAAAATGGCTACTTCCCGGTGTTTTTCTCGAAGCAAAAAGTCAGGGCCGTAGCCGAGCAAATAACGGTTCTCCAACCCTGATAAGGTTTGTTTCAACCCGGTGTTACGGTCAGGGTTCGTACCTTTGATCCCGCAAATCGACCGCACAGGCTGCGGTTACGTTTTTTAACATGAAGCTACAGGAACACCTAAGCAGTGCCATCAGCGAGGCCATAGCAGCCTTGTATCAGCAGGAAATCGGCGATGTCGTTTTACAGCCTACCAAAAAAGAATTTGAGGGTACCTATACTTTTGTCACGTTCCCGCTCACGAAGGTCCTCCGCCAGGCTCCGGCCCCGATTGGCCAGGCTATTGGGGCGTGGCTCGTCGAAAACAGCCCGGTTGTCGCGGCTTTCAACGTGGTGCAGGGCTTTTTAAATATCAGCCTGGCGCATACTGCCTGGCTGACCGTTCTGACCGATATTGGGGCCAACCCCGCTTTTGGCAATCTGCCCAAAAAAGAGAAGTCGGTGATGGTTGAGTTCTCGTCGCCCAATACCAACAAGCCCCTGCACCTGGGCCACCTGCGCAATAATTTTCTGGGCGATTCGGTGAGCCGAATTCTGGCGGCCAACGGCTACGACGTGGTTAAAACCTGCATTGTCAACGACCGGGGCGTTCATATCTGCAAGTCCATGCTGGCCTATCAGCTGTTTGGCGCGGGCGAAACACCCGAGTCGGGCGGGCTGAAAGGCGACCACCTGATCGGGAAATACTATGTGCTTTTCGACCGGGCGTATAAAGCGCAGATCGAGGAGCTGGTTCTGGCGGGGAAAACGCGCGAAGAAGCTGAAAAAACCGCCCCCCTGATCCAGCAGGTTCAGCAGATGCTGCGGTTGTGGGAGCAGGGCGACCCCGACACGCTGGCCCTTTGGAACCAGCTAAACGCCTGGGTTTATGCTGGTTTCGAGGTTACCTACCGCAACATTGGCGTTGATTTCGATAAGGTCTATTTCGAGTCCCAGACCTACGTGCCTGGTAAGGAAATGGTGGAAGAGGGCTTGCAAAAAGGTGTTTTTTATCGCCAGCCCGACAACTCTGTCTGGATCGACCTGACCGCCGAAGGATTGGATCAGAAACTGGTGCTGCGGGCCGACGGTACATCGGTATACATCACGCAGGATCTCGGTACTACCGAGTTGAAGTATGCCGATTTCAGGAGCGACCGTCAGATCTGGGTGGTTGGCAACGAGCAGGATTACCACTTCAATGTCCTGTTTGCGATCATGCGCCGGTTAGAAAGGCCCTACGCCCATGCGTTGTATCATCTTTCCTACGGCATGGTCGATTTGCCAACGGGTAAAATGAAATCCCGCGAGGGCACCGTTGTTGATGCCGATGAGTTGATTCAGGAGACAATCGATGCCGCTTCGGCAGCCGCCGACGAAGCCGCGAAGGGCAAGCTCGATAAATTCAGCGAAACCGAAAAAGCCGATCTCTTTCGGATGCTTGGCCTGGGCGCCCTGAAATATTACCTGCTGAAAGTGGACCCCCAGAAACGGATGCAATTCAACCCCGCCGAATCGGTTGATCTGCACGGCAACACGGGGCCTTATATCCAGTATGTTCACGCCCGGATTTGCTCGATCCTGCGCCGGGCACAGCTGGCAAACCTGGCCTGTGAGGGACCCGTTTCGCCCGCCGAACTGGAAGAAACGGAGCAGCAGCTTATTTTTCTGCTGAGCCAGTTTCCGCAGCGCGTGGCCGACGCGGGCAACGACCTGGCTCCCTACTACCTGGCCCAATATGCCTATGAACTGGCTAAAACGTTTAACCAGTTTTACGATAAAGTGCCTGTTTTGTCGGAGCCTGATCGGGGTAAGCTAACTAACCGCTTGCTGCTCATAAAAATAGTGTCCCAAACCATCCGAAAGGCCATGGAATTGCTGGGCATTGGTGTTCCCGAAAGAATGTAAAAAAAAGTTGCTTGTTTACGTAGCCGAAAGCTGTTGAGTGGCGGAACAGCTGTAACTTTTTGGCCCCACAAACCGTTGTGAGTTGAACAGAACCACCCTGTTTTAACCCATAATTGGTTTATGAAAAAGCCCATCCTGCTAACTGCCGCTGCTGTGGTGGCGGTCTCACTTTCCCTCGGTCTTATGTCATTCTCATCAACCCTCAAAGGCCTCTTCAGCGATAAGAAAGAAGCTGCCAGTGCGCCGGTCAATGCCAGCCTGCCCACCAAAACACTCTACGATTTTACCCTCAAAAGCATCGACGGCAAGCCCGTTGCGCTGAGCAGTTTCAAGGGCAAAAAAGTGGTTATCATCAACACCGCGTCCAAATGCGGCTACACCTCTCAGTATGCCGACTGGGAGAAATTCTACAAAGCCCACGGCAGTAAAGTGGTGGTGCTGGGTTTTCCGGCCAACAACTTCATGGGTCAGGAGCCGGGCAGCAACGCCGAGGTAGCCACGTTCTGCCAGAAAAACTACGGCGTTACCTTTCCGATGTTCGAGAAGGTGGATGTGGTGGGCGACAACCAGTCAGCACTCTACAAGTGGCTGACAACCAAGTCGCTAAACGGCTGGAATGACAAAGTGCCAACCTGGAATTTCTGCAAATATGTGGTCAGCGAAAAAGGCGAGCTGACTCACTTTTTTGCCTCGGGCGTTAAACCCGACGATGCCGAATTTAAGAAAGCGGTTGGTATGTAAGGCCAATGGCGAAACGATGGGCATGAATACCGGACAACCCAACAACCCACTGCATGGCAAAACGCTGGAGGCAATACTGCTGTTTTTAGTGGACCACTTCGGCTGGGACGAACTCGGCGACCGCATTCCCGTGAATTGCTTTCGGCATGATGCAAGCCTGAAATCGAGCCTGACATTTCTACGAAAAACACCCTGGGCACGGCAAAAAGTAGAAGAACTCTACATTGTCACGGCGGGTCTGTGAAAAGTTTCTCATTTTTGCGGTGTCATTCAATACCGGCCCTGATGGCCGGTCAAAATCATTATGTCTATGAAGCGCACCGTTGCCGTTTTTTTCTTTAGTTGGTTGTTGAGCTATATCAGCTACGGTCAGTTTGGTCAGCCGGGTGGTGGTGGCGGTATGGGGCAGCCGGGCATGATGGGAAATGGTCAGATGCGCCAGCAGCAAATGCCCAACACGCCCCCTCCGGCGTTCAGCAACATGCCGGGCATACTGGCAGACCGGGAAACGAAGTGGCTGAAAGATAGTCTGGCCCTCAGCAAAGAACAGGCCAAAGCCGTTAAAAAACTCAACAACGACTTTGCCAAACAGCAGCAAAGTGCCCTCAAAGATATTACTGGCACGGGTGGCGGGCGGCCATCGCCGGAGATGATGGAACAAATCCGGGAAACGATGCTGATGATCAACGAAGAAAAGGAAGACAGTCTCCGCCCCATTCTTACGCCTGAGCAATGGACAATGTACCGGACCAAGCGCGAGGTGATGCGAAAAAACACCGGCGGTTTCCAGCCGAAAGTAGCCACCAAAGCGCCTTAGGGTAGTTTTTGGGCGGCTGTGGGGCATAGCCTACGGAGCCAGCCACGTTAGTTTGCGTTCGGGTTCATAGTCGAACTGTGCCCGCGTGTGCCCACTGCGCGCCAGGTGCAGGTATTCCAGCGATGTTACGCGGCACTCGATCACCGCAAAATTTTTGCGACCGGCTTCGCTGGCGGTTTCCGTGGGCAGGCTCTCGCCCAAATGTGCCGGAAAGCCGGGATAGGAACTGGCCTGGCCGCTACCGGGGGCAGGCTCCGATAGATACATTTTTCGGCTACCCACCCACAGGTTTCTCCAATGCTCATCGGCCACATAATCGTCGGTGTGGAGCCGGGTTTCTGCCCGCAGGCGCAGCTGCAGTTGTTGGTGCTCGTCCCAAAAAAGCAGGCTGATGTTAGGAAATGCTTCCAGCTGCATGACTTTCCGGGCGCGGGCATCGGTATGAAACCAGAGGTATCGGCGCACATCATCAACCTTTCGGAGCACTACCATCCGGGCCTCGGCACCGTCGGGCGTGTTGGTGGCCACCACCATCGTTCTGAAACCGGAGCCGTTATCTTTTTGGCCCGGCTTTTTTTGCGTACCCATCACGAGTTGTTGCCAGCTCTCGCGCTCAAGTTCAGGCAGGGTTTGGATATTGTCGGGTAGTAGGGGGGCAGGCGGTGCTACAGACGGATTCATAAAGAAACAACACAAATCGGGTTGGACAGTTGACGTTTGGCATAACGGGGTAGACTGGCCGTTTGTTCCGTTGGCCCGGAACCGCAGCGGCTACTGAGTAAAAATCCTTAGGCGGGCGATTGAGTAGAGCCGTCCGCCTGTCCAATAGACCAG
>JAYVAP010000244.1:0-4237 GCA_043750915.1 Spirosoma sp.
GTCTAACGGGCTTTTGACCTTCTTCAGGCTCTGCTCGCTAACGTGTATGTAGCGGAGCGTAGTTTTTATGTCGTTGTGGCCGAGCAATTCATGGATGAACTTGATGTCGGTGGTCGGTGCCCTGTTCAAGCAGGTGAGTGGCATAGCTATGACGTAACGCGTAAGTGTACCGATCTTTCTTGCCTTTGGCCCGTTCAATGAAGACCTGGTTTTAGCACTGTCGATGTCTTTGATTTTCAGGGCTACAATCTCACTCACCCGCAGGTCCATACCATGACACAGCTTAAGCATGGTGTTGTGTTTGAGGTTAGTCGTAGCGTCGAACAGTTTTCGGATGTCAGCCGTTGAGATCACTTTAGGCAAAATAGCAGCAATTCCCGCTAAGTAGTCCGTAAGAATTAATTTGCATTATTTTCGTAACTTGCGTTTATGGGACGAGTCAACACACCTATTCTGAACGTTGAAGAACGGGAATCACTTGAAAAACAAGTGAAAGTCAGTGATAATCACGCTTTTAGGATGCGATGCCTGGCTATTTTACTTAAAGCAGACGGGCGAAAATCGAAAGATGTAGGTCAAATAGTTGGCATGTGCCACGTCAGTGTCAATTCGTGGCTAAAACGATACAAGCAAACTGGATTAGTAGGGTTAATAATTAGGCCAGGCCGAGGCCGTAAACCTAAGATCAATAAGGTAATCGACCAAGCTGGCATTATTGAAGCCGTCAAGGCTAATCGGCAACGGATTAGCCTTGCAAAAGCAGACTGGGAAGCTCAACGTCCGGCAGATAGTCCTGTAGTAGGACGCGATACATTTCGTAATTTTTTAAAAGTCTTGGTGGGCGATATAAAAGAATCCGTCGGCGGGTAAAAGGCAAACCAAATCCTGCTCTTTACGAACACAAAAAAAAGATACTGGCTCAACTCGAAGCACTTTCTGAGCAGGGGTTACTACATTTATTTTACGGTGATGAGTCTCATGTGTGTAGCGAAGGATACGTACCTTACGGATGGCAATTCCCTGGTGAAGAGGTGTTTATAGCTGCTGAAAAGGGTTTTCGGATGAATTGTTGGGGCTTAATCAGTCGGAATAATGATTGTCATTGGGCTACAACTGACAAGAACATTAATGCGAATTTTGTGTGGGAACAACTTGATGCATTATCCTTCAGAGTTGTCACACCTACAGTTATTGCTCTGGATAATGCCAGCGTTCATACCGCACATATTATCCAAAACAGCCGGGCTGTCTGGGAAAATCGAGGTCTGTATTTATTTTTCTTACCCCCTTACTGTCCTCATCTGAACATTGCTGAAACATTATGGCGACACTTAAAAGGAGGCTGGCTGATACCAGAAGATTATGCAACCGCATCGGCGGTCCGATAATGATGATTTGGCTTACGCATTAAACAGGTGTTTAGCCAATGTTGGAAAATCGCTTAAAATCAACTTCGGTCGATTTAATGAAAACTAAATCATAAAGCCTACTTATGGAAAAATAAGTCCTCCCGGTATTGCAGATATCGGACCGCACGGGCCGGTACGCCGGAGCGGCCCCGCGCCGAAGCGTCGGACCGACGCTTCGGCTCAGATTTCTTAGGACAACGATAGGATTTTGACACCCTGATCAGTTTTCGGTGTAAGTACTATTCTAAGCAAAAACAGTACTAAAGGGCAAAGTGGGACTTGCTGACCATTACCCACACTTTCTCCGGTGACGGTTGTCAGGGCCGCGTGGTCACGGATACGGCCTCGCAGGCGGGCAATCAGATTAACATCAACTTCACCAACGGCTGTAATATATCCACGGGCCGTTTGGGTGTCGCTGACAACCAAACGCCGGCGTTCACCCCGCAATTGGTGCTCTCCATACGGCCTAATCCCAACAACGGTCACTTTGAGGTGGTCCTGGGTGTGCCTGCCAGTCAGCCCTACACCCTGGGCCTGACAGATTTGGCGGGCCGGGTGATGGCCACGCAGGCAGGCATTGGCGGAGTAATGGCAAACAGGTCAGCAAACGGATTCTGATCAAATCATAATCAACAACCTGATAGTCAGCAGTTTATTGTTGGCTCAACAGGCGCAAATACGGCTTTTGGCGGTTTGCCGGTTTTTTTGTTCGGCGAATGCTAAACCCGCCCACAAAGCAAACAGCTCTCTCCCGAAGTGACTCAGGGAGGGCTGTTTGCTCTGTGGGCGAGGCCGTTTGGGCAAAAATGCCCGGATTGTTTTTAGCATACGCTCGTTTTACCCCGTAAATAGGGCTTATCTGTCACTACTTTTGCCGTATTTTTGCGGTATCAACCGTTCAAACTTCTATGAAAATCGCCGTTGTTGGTGCTACCGGCCTGGTCGGCAGCGAAATCCTGAAAGTGCTGGAAGAGCGCAACTTCCCCGTGTCGGAACTTATTTTGGTAGCCTCCGAGCGGTCGGTTGGTAAGCAGATTGCTTTCCGGGGGAAACTGCATACGGTCGTTAGCTTTGAGGATGCCATTGCGGCCCGGCCTGCCGTGGCCATTTTCTCGGCGGGCGGCAGCACGTCGCTGGCCCTGGCTCCCCGCTTTGCCGAAGCCGGCATTGTGGTTGTTGATAATTCGTCGGCCTGGCGCATGGATCCCACCAAGAAATTAGTGGTGCCCGAAATAAACGCCGACACGCTCACGCCCGACGACAAGATTATTGCCAATCCCAACTGCTCTACCATTCAGATGGTGGTGGCCCTCAAACCCCTCCACGACCGCTACACCATTAAACGCGTGGTTGTTTCAACCTATCAATCGGTAACGGGAACGGGCAAAGCCGCTGTGGATCAGCTTTTTGCCGAGCGCGAGGGCCGGGCAGGTGTACCGAAGGTGTATCCGCATCCCATCGACCTCAACGTGTTGCCCCACATCGACGTTTTTCTCGATAACGGCTATACAAAAGAGGAAATGAAGATGGTGAACGAGACAAAAAAAATCATGGGCGACGACTCCATTCAGGTCACCGCCACCACCGTTCGTATTCCCACCATTGGTGGCCATTCCGAAGCGGTCAACGTTGAATTTGAGCAGGATTTTGACCTGGCCGACGTGTTTGAGATCCTGAGCCATGCCGATGGCGTGGTGGTGCAGGATGATCCCAAAAACGCCGTGTATCCAATGCCCCTGACGGCCCATGGCAAAGACGGCGTGTTTGTGGGCCGTATCCGGCGCGACGAGAGCCAGCCTAAAACCCTGAATATGTGGATTGTAGCTGACAACCTGCGCAAAGGAGCCGCCACAAACGCCGTTCAGATTGCCGAGTATCTCCTGAAGCATGAACTCGTAAACACGAGCGGGGTGGCAACGGCTTCAGTCTAATTTACGCACCACATCAGCCCCTGCGGGTGTCAAATTATTGTGATCAGCGGAAACACGGGACCAAACTCTTCGGGCGTATAGAATCGCCAGAAGAACTCGATCTCCCGCATGGCATCGATGCGGGAGCCATCAATGGGATACCGGAAATTCCGGGTCCCGTAGGTATCGAGCAGATAGCGGGCCAGATTCGGGTTCATGCGGAGGGCTACTAGCTCAAACACGCTTTTAATTTGTTTTTCTGTTGGGTTGGGTGCGGTCAGAACATCGATGACATCGGCTTTGAGGTTATGTACAATCAGGCTGCCCTCCCCCGTCCGGTAAAACATGGATACGCCTTTGGCATCCCGCAGCTTTTTTGTCTTCAGAACTTCTTTTTTAGGTTTATACTGTTGGTTTTCCAACAGTATACTGCGGTTATCCGATGGTGCCCCGTCAGACTTTGTATTCAGGCGGTTGCTATATTCTGTAAACTGCCGGGCAGCGGCTTCGTATTCCGACTCATCCCGAAAATGGGCTAACCGACTTCCGAAAAAGTCGAGAAACGTCTGTTCATAACCAGTTTCCATCTCACGGATTCTGGCCAGCATGTCCTCGTCATACAGCAACGCGCTTTCTACCGGCGAATTCCGGTAGGCGTTCAGTTCGGCCTCGGTGGTGGGCGTGATGGCCAGCATACCCGACAACCACCAGTCGTTTTGCCACTGGCGGAGGTTCATCAGCAGTACGTGCTTTTCGCTGAAGGTATCAGGAGCCAGTGGTTTGCCCGACATCAGCGAGTCGCGCCGAACGCGATAGGGCCGGTTTGTCTGGCAGTTTCTGACGTGGTAGTATGTTTTGTCGGTATCGTCGTCGAGCACATAGCGCGCCATGTGGCCGTATTGGGTTTGCCGGATG
>JAYVAP010000245.1:0-9071 GCA_043750915.1 Spirosoma sp.
CGTAAACTGGAACGAGGTTTGAATGGGCATTCCACCCCCAATGTCGATGGAGTCGAGGTCGGGGCAGATTTTGGCCATTTCGCAGTACTTGTACATGAACCGGCTCAGTTCACTCCAATAATAGGCACTGTCTTTGATGCCTGTATTGATGAAGAAATGCAGCATCTTGAGCTTGAACCGCTCGTTGGGCTGAATTTTACTGCGGTATAACTCATTCACATCGCTGTAGCGAATGCCCAGCCGCGAGGTGTAGAAATCGAACGCGGGTTCTTCGTCGGTAGCAATCCGAATGCCAAAATTGACCGAATCGGCCGTTATCGAACGCTCATAGGCCTCAATTTCCTTGAGGTTATCGAGCACCGGAATGCAGTTGATGAACCCTTCGTTGATGAGTTCGCTAATGTACTGGGTATAGAGCGGTCGTTTGTAGCCGTTGCAGACGATGTAGGTACTCTTCGAGATTTTCCCTGACTTATACAACTCCCGCAGAATAGGGATATCATAGGCCGATGACGTTTCGAGGTGAACGTTGTTTTTGAGCACTTCGTCGAGCACAAACTTAAAGTGCGACGACTTGGTGCAGTAGCAATACGTGTAGCTCCCTTTGTAGTTATACCGTTTCAGGGCATTTCTGAACAGCAGTTTGGCGTGTTCGATATGCTCCGTAATTTTCGGCAGGTACGTCAGTTTCAGGGGCGTACCATATTGCTTGACAATGTCCATGAGCGGGACATTGTTGAACATCAGTTCGTTATTTTCAACGTTAAACTCCCGCGTGGGAAACTCAAACGTCTGGTCAATCAGGTCATAGTATGTCTTCATTCCTACGATTGTGGCATAAAATGGGGTTTCGGTCTGGTCTGCCGTTTGGGTTGGTCGTGCTGAAAAGTGCCGGTACACCGGCAAGATAGTGAACCAAAAAGCAGGGGGTTTGATTCGGAAAGCACCTAAATTTAATACTGCCGAAATACGTCGTACTTTTGCCCATATAATCTGATAACGACGCTGAATGCCCCAGGCCATCCACTTCATCTCTATCGGCGGCAGTGCCATGCACAACCTTGCCCTCGCCCTTCAGCAGCAAGGACATAGCATTACGGGTTCCGACGACGAAATTTACGAACCCTCGCACACGCGCCTGGCGCAGCACAACCTACTTCCCACCGAAATAGGCTGGTTTCCAGCCCGTGTTCACGCCAACCTGGATGCAGTGATCGTGGGTAGGCACGCCCGCATTGACAATCCTGAACTGGCCAAAGCCCAGGAACTGGAATTGCCCATTTTCTCGTATCCCGAGTACATCTACCGGCAAAGCCAACAGAAACAGCGGGTGGTCATTGCCGGCAGCCACGGCAAAACAACCATCACGGCCATGATTCTGCACGTGATGAAGCACCATAACCGCCTGTTCGATTACTTGGTTGGGGCGCAGATCGACGGCTTCGAAACAATGGCCAAGCTGACAACCGACGCGCCGGTTATTATTGTTGAGGGCGATGAGTATCCGTCCTCTCCCATCGACTCCCGCCCCAAGTTTCTGCACTATCAACCGCACATTGCCCTCATCAGCGGCATTGCCTGGGACCACGTCAACGTTTATCCAACCTGGGACGAATATGTGGATTCGTTCGAGTTGCTGGCCGAGGGAATGCCCAAAGCCGGTGCCCTGATTTTCGACGAAACCGACGATATGCTCGACGTTATCGGGCAGAAAGAGCGGGCCGACATCACCAAAATCCCCTACGAAGCGCATCCAAGTGAGATCATCGATGGGCAGACGTACCTCATCACGAAGCAAAAAAACCGCATTCCAGTCCGGGTATTTGGTGAGCACAACATGAAAAATCTGGCCGGAGCCATGACTGTTCTCGACCGCATTGGCATTACCGACGCGCAGTTTTACGAAGCCATTCCCACGTTCGGTGGCGTGGCCCGGCGGTTAGAAAGAGTGACCTCCGCACCAGACCGGCCAGGCCAGACACCCGCTCCGACCGCCCCAATTGTGTTTCAGGATTTTGCGCACTCGCCCGCCAAAGTCGAAGCCACCACCGAAGCCGTGAAACATCAGTATCCGGACCGGAAGTTGCTCGCAGCCGTTGAACTCTATACATTCAGCAGCCTGAACCGGTCTTTTCTGGGTCAGTACCGGGGCTGCTTAGATGCCGCCGACGAAGCCGTGGTGTACGTAAATGCGGACACGCTGGCGATGAAACGCCCAGAAACGATCACCCCCGATGATGTAGTAGCCGCTTTTGGGCAACCCAATCTGCGCGTTTTCACCGATACAGACGGGTTGCGGAACTACCTCCTCGCCCAGCGCAAGACCGCCGGGGTTTATCTGTTGATGAGTTCCGGCACATTTGGCGGGCTGGATATGGAAACATTAGCAGAAAAACTCCTGACCGGCGCGTAGGGAAAACCGCTGAACGTGTGGCAAAAAAGCCAGCGCGAATCCGGCTTTCACCCTTATCTTTTTGTTCACCTAAAACCAGACATACCCAATCTGTGGCCACTCAAAGCATTGTTGTCTATTGCGCGTCGAGTCTCGGCGTAAATCCGGTTTATAATGAAGTGGCCGTTGAACTCGGCCAGAAAATGGCCGCCCGCAACATCCGGCTCATCTACGGGGGAGGTGGCTACGGCCTGATGGGCAACGTGGCCGATGCGGTGTTGCAAAGCGGGGGTGAGGTAACGGGCGTGATCCCCAACTTTCTGGCCAACCTGGAAGTGGCGCACAACACGCTCACCGAAATTCATTTTGTGGAAACCATGCACGAGCGCAAATACCGCATGGTGCAGCTGGCAAAAGGCGTTATTGCCCTACCCGGCGGCTACGGCACCCTCGACGAGTTATTTGAGATTCTGGCCTGGCGGCAACTCAAACTCTACGACGGTCCCATTGCCATTGTTAACACCAACGGTTATTATGACCTGATTTTGCAGCAACTGGACCGCATGGTAGCCGACGGTTTCCTAAAGGCCGAAAATCGTTCTTTGCTGCTTGTTGCCGAATCGGTAGATGAGGTCCTGGCAATGATTGCCCGGTTTTGGGACAATGTGTAGCCCATTACCGGGAACCACCCGTCTGATGGCTTTAGCTGATGCACCTCATGTGAGCAGCGACTTCACTACTTTCCCGTGAACGTCGGTCAGGCGATACCGGCGACCCTGGCTTTTAAAGGTTAGTTTTTCGTGGTCTACTCCGAGCAGGTGCAGTACCGTGGCCTGAAAATCGTGGACATGCACGGGGTCGCGTACAACGTTGTAGCCGAAGTCGTCGGTCTGGCCATAGACCAGCCCTTTCTTAACACCCGCGCCCGCCATCCAGATCGAGAAGGCCCGGGGATGGTGATCGCGGCCATAGTTATCGCGGGTGAGTTTACCCTGCGAGTAGGCCCCCCGGCCAAACTCTCCGCCCCATATCACGAGCGTATCATCCAGCAGGCCACGCTGTTTGAGGTCCATGATGAGCGCGGCCGAAGGCTGATCCACGCTTTTTGTCTGCGTCTTAATATCGACGGGCAGGTTGGTATGATGATCCCAGCCCTGATGATACAGCTGCACAAACTTCACGTCTTTTTCGATCAGTTTCCGGGCCAGCAGGCAATTGGCGGCAAACGTACCGGGTTTGCGGCTTTCGGGGCCATACATATCGAAAATATAGTTTGGCTCTTTCGAGATATTAAGCGTTTCGGGTACCGACATCTGCATCCGGTATGCCATCTCATACTGTGCCATGCGGCTGTTGATTTCCGGGTCCAGTACGTGTTTATACTGCTCGTGGTGCAGTTTGGTCAGGTAGTCGAGCATGCGTCGGCGGCTGGGCCGGTCAATGCCGGGCGGGTTATTGAGGTAATACACCGGATCTGGCCCCGACCGAAAAACAACGCCCTGATGCACTGACGGCAGAAAACCGTTACTCCACAATTTGGCATAAAGCGGCTGATCGCCGTTTCGGCCTTTGGAGAGCAACACCACAAACGCAGGCATATTCTGATTGTCGGAGCCTAAGCCATAGCTGATCCAGGACCCAAAACTCGGTCGCCCCCCCTGCTGACTGCCCGTCTGAAAAAATGTAACGGCCGGATCGTGGTTGATGGCCTCGGTATGCATTGACCGGATAAACGTCAGATCGTTTGTCACGCGGGCCGTATGGGGCAACAGTTCGCTGAGCCACATCTGCCCGGGACCATACCGGGCAAACTTAAACATTGATGCCGCCAGTGGAAATTTGCTTTGCCCGGCCGTCATGCCCGTCAGCCGCTGCCCTTTGCGCACCGACTCGGGCAGGTCCTGCCCCCACATGGTTTCGAGCTTAGGCTTATAGTCGAAAAGGTCCAGTTGCGAGGGTGCACCACTTTGAAATAAGTAGATTACCCTTTTCACTTTCGGCGGGAAGTTGGGCTTGCCTATGGCAGGATTTTCACCGGGTGCTGCCCCACCGGCAAACAGGTTGGCCGGGTTGAGCAGCGATGCCAGCGCAATGGCTCCTAAGCCCGCACCCGACTGGCCCAAAAAGTTCCGGCGGCTAAGTTGATCGTGTATCTGGTCCTGAATATCCATGTTCTTCCATTTATACAAAATCGACAACTCTTCCCAGGCCCGGGAAGTTAGGCCAGAATGATTTATGATGGCTGCAGCTACAGCTATCTTTTTACAATTGCTTCATCAAAATTCATCACCGTGCTCATCACCACTGTCCAGGCCGATAACTCGGCAGGGTTCAATGTCCTGTCAACGGGGTATTCGCCCACCGCCAGCAGTTCCTGCGCCCGTTTTAGATTTTTTCCGAAATCAGCCAATTCTTCAGCGTATAGTTGTTGCATCAATTTTATTTCTTCGGGTCGGGCCGGACGGCTGATGATGGCTTTGAAGGCATCATTGATAAGTTTAGTATCACGATCTCCCTTTGCCAGCGACCGTTGCGCCAGCACCCGGGCAGCTTCTACAAACTGTGGGTCATTGAGGGTAACCAATGCCTGTAGGGGCGTGCTGGTTTTCTGCCGTTTAACCACGCAGGTGTGTCGCTCGGCGGCATCGAAGTTAAGCATCATGGGTGCCGGGGCCGTACGTTTCCAGATCGTATACAGGCTACGCCGGTACAAACTGTCGCCATGTTGCTGTATATATTTATCGTAGGAAAATGTGGCCAGTGCCTCCCAAATACCGGCTGGCTGATAGGGATGGGCACTCGGACCACCAATGCGTGGGTTCAGTAATCCGCTCGCTGTCAGGGCATTATCGCGCACCTGCTCGGCACTCATGCGATAGCTGGGGCCGCGCGTCAGAAAAACGTTGTCCGGGTCGGCATTGCGGGATTGCTCGGGTGCGGTGGACGATTGCCGGTAGGTTGCCGACATAACAATTAGTTTGTGCATTGCCTTCGCGTTCCAGGGGCTGGCCAATGCCGGCGAGCCTGGCTGGTTTGTACCCTCCCGGAACTGAACGGCCAAATAATCGAGCAGTTCGGGGTGGCTTGGCAAGGCACCCTGATTGCCGAAGTCATCACTGTTTTTGGCCAGCCCCTGCCCAAAATACTGCTGCCACATCCGGTTGACCATCACCCGGGCGAACAGTGGATTATTGGGTGCCAGCAACCACCGGGCCAGGCCAAGCCGATTTCGGGGGGCATCTGCCGACATGGGATCCAGACTGTGTAAAACGTCCGGCGTAACAACTTCACCGGGCGCATCATAGGCCCCGCGCATAAGAATATGGGTTGGGCGTGGGTATCTGCGCTCCCGCATGACCATCACATCCACCATCTGGACATTCATCAGGCGGGTTTCTTCACCTAACTGTTGCTGCCGTGCCAGTTGAAGTTCCTGCGATGGCCGATCCACGTTAATTACGAAATAAGTGAACAGAGCAGCCAATACCGAATTGTCCGGGTGAACTGGTCCAGATTGCAGTGCCTGGAGGGCAACCTGTATTTCGTTGCGCTGCGTAACCAGACCCCGCACTTCCAATGGCGTTAATGTTCGACCATAAATACGTAATTCGTCCACGGCGTATCCCCGGTAATTTTGGTCGTGCAGTTGCCCAATACTCAGATTTGGTGCGCTGCCAAAAAAACTGGTTCTTTTTTTACCGAAAACTATGCTTTGCGTCAGGTTGTCGGTCATGACCCGAACGCGGGCAGGCTGCCCGTTCAGGTAGATATGCAAACCACTGGCCCGGCTTGTGCCGTCATATGCCATAGTAATATGCGTCCATTTATTTATGGGCACTTTTTCGAGTGTTTCAACCTCGATGGCATCGTCGGGCCAGACGTAGATGAGCCGGAATGCCACCCGGCCGTCTTTGAGTCGAACGCACTCATAACCTCGAAAGCCGTTGAAAGGGCCAAGGCTTCGATTGAACAGTTTCACATCGCTTTTATTATTCTCTACGTTTACCCAGAGTGCTGCTGTAAATGGCTGATTTCTTTCAAACCAGGCGGGTCGTGCGTCGTTTTCTTTTTTTCCTTTTGCAAACACATCTCTCAATTGTAGAAAGCTCTCGCCTACCAGCTTAACCCCCTGTCCGACAGGCCCTTTGACAAAGGGGATGGGAAAATCGAGGTCGCCATCTGTTTCGAGCGGCAGGGTATCATTGACCACGTTGGCGAACACCCGCCGAAGCCGGGGTTTCACCGCCAGCGTTGCCTTTTGGGGGGTGCTTACCTTCTTTTTAGGCGTTATGTCTGGTTTTGGTCCGGATGCCTTCTTCTCTTTGGTTTTTTTGGGTGATTCGGCCAGCTGGTCGGTGTAGCGGTCAAAGGGGATATGGACCAGCAAATCCTGATTAACAGGTAATTTCGTTTTCTTCGGATCGCGCTTAACCTGCGTCAGCCATTCAGCAAATCGTGCTTTCGTGCCGCCCTTCTGGCCGCTAATCTGGTGCTGATCAATAAAACGGATTTTTTCACGGATAAACTTCAGTTTAGCCTCTACTTCGGGCGTGGGCAGTGTGATATGGGGCGATGGTTCTCCATTGGTTGGTATCTGGCCATACTCATTGTTTTGGGCAAAAAAAGCACCGAGTGCGTAGTAGTCTTTTTGTGAAATGGGGTCGTATTTATGGTCGTGACAGCGGGCACATTCCACCGTTAAACCCAGCATTGCTTTGCCAAAGGTAGCAGTTCGGTCAGCAATGTACTCCTGTAAATATTCTTCCGGTATAATACCCCCTTCCTGACTTTGCTGGTGATTTCGGTTGAAAGCGGTGGCAATGAGCTGATCTTTGCTCGGGTGGGGCAGCAAGTCGCCTGCCAGTTGCCACGTAATAAATCGGTCAAAGCTAAGGTTTCGGTTGAAAGCCCGGATAACCCAGTCCCGGTAAGGCCACATAATACGCAGACCATCGCTCTGATAGCCATGCGAGTCGGCATAGCGGGCCACATCTAACCATTCAACAGCCTGTCGCTCACCGTAATGCGGACTATTGAGCAACCGGTTAACCACCTTTTCGTAGGCATTGGTGCTTGTGTCGGCCAGAAACGCATCGATTTCGGCGGGCGTTGGTGGCAGCCCTGTCAGGTCCAGCGACACCCGCCGAAGCAGTGTATTGCGGTCGGCTTCGGGGTTATGCCTTAATGTCAGGGTTGCCTGTTTGGCCAGAACAAAGCGGTCGATGTCATTTTTTATCCACTTATCGTTCTCTACTACTGGCACTACCGGGGTTGTCGGCGTAATGAGCGACCAGTGTTTTTTATAGGCCGCACCCTGTTCGATCCAGCGTATGAGCATGGCTTTTTCCTGCGCATTCAGGCTAAGATTAGATTTGGGTGTGGGCATCATCTCGTCCGGATTGGCGGTTGTGATGCGGTGAAACAGTTCGCTGCCGGCCAGATTGCCGGGCAAAACGGCCGTATGGCCACTTTCGCTCAGGGCAGCATAAGCACCTTCGGGGGTGTCGAGTCGCAGGCCAGCCTGTTGCTTGGCTTCGTCGGGGCCATGGCACGCAAAGCAACGGTCAGATAAAATGGGCTTGACGTGCAAATTATAATCGACCGTTTTGGGCAGTGTGGTCTCTGCCGCAGCCACATCGGCTGGTTTTTCAACCGATGTGGCGCAACCCAACAGGTTGGTCACAAGCCATGCCATGGCCATACCCATCAAAACTTGCACTATCTGCTTTCTCATCTAAGAGTAACTATTCGCTACGCGGGTAGTTATAAAATTAGGTAAACTAAATTATCCCGGAGAGAACAACAGGTCGGCGGGTAATTTCCCCCAGGCATCTGCCACATTACCCTGACACATCAATAGCCTGGATTCTGTTTCAGCGTTGGTTTGCCGTTAACCGAACTATTGATAATCTGAATCTCGGGCAGGGGCTGGAACTCAGACTTGCCTTTCACGAAGCGAGCGGCACCCAGAAACGGACGCTTTATTTTTTCGGCGGCCAAATAAACACCAATAACCTGATCGGCCACGCCCCAGCGCACCAGGTCGAAGAACCGGTGACCTTCCATGGCCAACTCCAGCCGACGCTCGAAACGCACGGCCTGACGGGCGACCGCTTTGTCGGTCCAGGGGGCCGTATATTCGTTAACGACGTAGTTGGCCGCCGGCGTCTTCGTAAATCCTTTGCTGGGGTCATTGGCATTTATTTGTGTGGTCACTACCGAACCCGTTTTGGCCCGTTTCCGAATCAGGTTCACCCAGGCGCGGGCCTGCTCCAAACTACCCACTTCCACCTCGGTTTCGGCGGCCATCAGCAGCACATCGGCAAACCGGATCATGGTGTAATTATTAGCGTTGGCCATGGGTGCCCCGCCGGAACTGGTGCTGAGCACGCCCTGCTGCGATTTTCTGAATACCTGCTTGATGCTCGAATAGGGGCCGCTGTGTTCCGAGCCGTTCGACGCGAGGTAGCCCGGATGAATGCCCCAGTCGAGGTACGGAATATCGAGCCGCCCCACCGTCCAGTCCAAGCGCGGGTCGAGCGGGCCGGTATAGGGCGTAAAGGTTTTGTTCGGGTTGCCGTCGCCATCGTTATTCACATCCGAGTCATTAAAGGTATTGAGCAGGGGCAAACCGTTGGCATCGGTTTTGTAAGCATTCACCAAGTTTTGCGTGGGCCGG
>JAYVAP010000246.1:0-4573 GCA_043750915.1 Spirosoma sp.
ACCGGGGGTGCGCCGGTGCTGTTGATGAGCGTGACCCCCCGAATAATGAGCCGGGGATAGGGCCCGTCGCCCTCAGCGCGGGCGGGGGCTTTAGGCACCTGAGCCGTGAGGGAATGGGTAATGAAGATTAACCAGTGAATAATGAGCAGAAAGCGGGTAATGCGTAAGAATTTTGGCATGGTCAGCAGCGTTACAAAATAAAGTCATTCGACAAGATACAGCTTTAGATAGTAGATTTGATGAAAATTCAGAGAAGCTATGTCAATTGTCACAGTTCACGTCCCCCAAGAGAAAAAAAAAGATCCTGATGAACTTCTTGAAATCAGTACCGTACATCACCATCAACAAAGAGCAGGAACTGCCAAATACCCCGACGGACTGGCGAACACTGGAAGGTAAATATGCCGGGTCAGGTATAACATCCGAAACGGGCGCGCGTGAGAACGCAACCGGGAAAGCGCGTGAACGCAGGCAGGTCCTGCAATGACAGACATTTATATTCCGATTATCACGAACTTGACGCAGTTGATCAGGCAGGTGTTTTAAAATTTTACTGGTATCGATGAAACAGACAATCACAAAAAACTTTCTGCTCCTGGGTATGGCTTTGGCTGTGGTGTTCGCCTTTGCTATGCGGGCCACCATTTTTCAGCATCCGGCTGGAGCCGCCCCAACCACTGCCCCGGCCCCGCCCGACAAAGCCTTTGCCCAATACTGGTTTGCGGGCAAAGCCGAACTGAACCACTACACGCTTCAGCAAGCGCAATACGGTGTGCTGAACCCCGGCGAAGCCACGTTGATTTTTGTAACCGAAGACTTTAGAACCGATACGCAGGTGAAGGCCGAAACGGCCGAAGACCGGAACAAAGCCGTGCCGGTGATGAAAACAAATGTGGTAAAGAAATTTGTGACCGGCATCTATGATTATTCGCTGTTTACGTCGGCATTTACCCCCATTGGTAATGGTTCCGGTGGTGCTTTATTCCCGAATACGCTGAAGGTGAGCACCTCTGCGCAGGAGTGGTGCGGCCACAGTTATGTTCAGTTGAACTACCGGAACAACGGCTACCAGATCAGCGGAAAATCGTATTTCGAGAAGGAGGCCGACGAGAACTACACAGTTGATAAAGCCCTGCTCGAAGACGAACTCTGGAACCGCATCCGGCTTAGTCCCGATAAACTGCCCACCGGTGAAACACGTCTGATTCCGGGTACGATGAGTGCCCGGCTGCGGCACAAAACGCTGGAGCCGCTGCTGGCCATTACTAAGTTAGCTGATTATGAAGGCGTTTTGTTTCCGGGCAAACTCCTCCGCGCCTATACCATTCAGTACCCCACCGACGACCGCACGCTGATGATCGTTTTTGAGGGGGCGTTTCCGCACAAAATTGCTGGCTGGGAAGAGACCTACAAAAGTAAAGACAACCTGCTGACCTCCCGCGCCGTGCTGAAAAAGACCATTCAGTTGGATTACTGGAAACATAATGCCCCCGCCGACAGTACATTACGGGCAGAGTTAATGAGATAAGTTATGCTGCTATTTAATAGTACACAGAGAAATCTCGGTGTCTCTCTGTGTATTCTCTGTGTATCTCTGTCTTACTGTCTTTTTTCCTGTTCAACCGACAAACAAAAAGCCACGCCACCCGATGAACCGACCTGCACGCTGATTTTTATCGACAAAACCCGCAGCGTAAATGTTGGCAACGCCTTTGTGAGGCAGAAATACCAACAGGCCCTGACCAACATCATCGAGCAAAACATCCGGCAAAAGGGTGATTATTTAGCCGTGTATTTCATTCACGAAAACACCAGCAAAGCCCGTGCCCTCACCATCACAGCCCGCACCGAAATGGGCGATGTGTGGGCGGCCAGCCCCACCGACCGCGAAGCCGCCGAAACTGAATTTTCGTTGCTGCTGAACCGCGAGAAAAGCCAGATTCGCCAGCAGGTGCTCCGGCAATTGATGGCCCCCAACCCCGGCGCATCCAGCCAAAACACCGACATCTGGGCCAGCCTGCCCGTGATTGAGAAAGCCGCTAAAACCGGCGCAGCCGTGCATGTTTACTACCTGAGCGACATGGTCGAGAGCGTCAACGGCCCCAACCGACGCAATTTTCAGACCACTCCCCCGCGCGACAATGCACAGGCCGACGACTGGGCCAAAGCCGATGTCGACCGCCTGAAACGATACGTAATCGGCTCACCCCGCATCACCCTGATTCTGCCTTTTGAGCCGAATGCAGCGGTGCGCGAAAACAATCCTGCCATCACACAGTACTGGCAAACGCTTCTTGCCGGGCTGGGCGCAACAACGGTGGAAGAGGAGTGAGTTTAAGAGCGTGTTGGGGAATTGAAAATGTAGAGAGTTGGCCAACTTTGTTGTCTCCAAACAGCAAAGCCATGACCAAACAATGCATCCCATTGACCGACTCTCAATGGGATGCAATATCTCCCTTTTTCAACACAAAACGCAAGCGTACCCTGAATTTGCGAACCGTGTTAGATGCCATTTTTTACCTTTTACGAACAGGTTGCTACGGGGCCGCCCGCACGGTGGCGTAACTTACCCGCTGAATACCCGAATTGGCAAGCGGTCTACCGCGCGGGCGGCCCCGTACTATTTTGACCAGTGGAAACAGACGGGTGTTTATCAGAAAATGAATGACGAACTCAATAAATTAGACCGAATGAATAAAGTTCGTGACGCGACACTTCCTGCTTTATGTACTGACAGTCAAAGTGTTAACTTGGTACTCATAATCTTTGAAGACTGAGGGCTTGACTCTAACAAGAAGGTCAACGGACGCAAGCGTCATTTTCTGGAAATCTCCAATTCCAAATCCTGTTTAGTTATGTCGCACTCTATACGTACCATAAAAACTATTGTACAAGCCGAAAGCTCATGCGGTGGTACTTCGTTGGACCAAATTCGCGGATGGCAGCCCGGTGGGCGGGTGTGGGATAGCCCGCGTTCTGCGCCCAGCCATAGGCCGGAAATTCCTGCCCCAACTGCGCCATCAAATTGTCGCGGTATACCTTCGCCAGCACCGACGCAGCCGCGATAGACAAGTACTGGCTGTCTCCTTTTATGAGGCAGGTATGCGGAATCATGGGATATGGTAAAAACCGGTTACCGTCGATCAGCAGGTGATCGGGCCGAACTGGTTCTGACTGGTAAATGAGGGCATCTACGGCCCGGTGCATGGCCAGAAAACTCGCTTTCAGGATGTTGATCCGGTCGATGTCGTGGTGCGAAACTTCGGCCACGGCCCAGGCCAATGCGTCGCGCTCTATATCGATTTTGACCGCTTCACGTTGCCTTGCCGTGAGTTGCTTGGAGTCGTTCAGCATCGGATGGCTGTAGTGGCGGGGCAGTATAACCGCTGCCGCCACCACCGGCCCCGCTAAGCAGCCCCGCCCCACTTCGTCTAAGCCCGCTTCTGCGGCATCGGCATTATAAAATGATTTCAGCATGGTGTTAGTCTTCCAGCACGTTGCCAAAAATTGTGTTTTTCAGCAGCAGCGCAAACAGCAGGAACGCAATGCCCCAGTATAGATACACCCGGTAATAATCCCGAACATCGTCGTACACCCGAATCTGAACGGGTGCTTTTTCCAGCCCATTTATCCGGGCAAACACCGCCCGGAGCCGGCGGGTATCGGTGGCGCGGAAAAAGCTGCCGTTGCCGATGGTGGCAATCGTTTTCAAAACGCCCTCATCTACCGTCGATGCGGCTGTTTCGGAGCGGGTGGCGCGGCCAACGGCAACGGTATACAAACGAATGTTAAAGGCTTTGGCCAAACGGGCCGCCGTCAGCGGGTCCAGATTACCCGCCGTATTATCGCCATCGCTGAGGAGAATAATTATTTTGCTGCGTTGTCGGCCAGCGTCGCCCTGTTGGGTGGTGTCGCGCATTCGGTTAATGCACCGGGCCAGCGCGTCGCCAATGGCCGTGCCTGATGTGCGAATCATACGGTGGTTCAGATCGCCAAGGTATTGTTTCACCAGCGCATAGTCGGTGGTGAGCGGGCAGAGCGAGAATGCTTCGCCCGCAAAAATAACCAGCCCAATCCGGTCGTTCTTTCGGCCGTCGACAAAAATCTGCGCCAGCCGCCGGGCCGCAGCTAATCGGGTGGGGGGCAGGTCCGATGCCCGCATCGACTCAGAAACGTCTAAAGCCAGCATAATGTCGATGCCGTCCGATTGTTCTTCACGCTGCTCGCGCACGATCTGGGGCCTCGCCAGGGCCACCAGCACCAAACTAACACCCAGAAAAACGCTGATGGGCAGGGCATACCGCACCCCGCTCAACACCCGGTCGGTCAGATTATCCAGTTCGTAATGGCCGCGTATCGACCGTTTTGGTTCCAGCGACACCCTAAACCGTTGCTGTGCCCGCCGGTGCAGGTAATACCGCAAAGCAAACAACAGCAGCACAACCGGAATCAGGGTCAGTGCCAGCGGGTTGGCAAATCGAAACTGCGCGAACTGCGCCGGTGTGAACCAGTATAATGAGTACCAGGAAGCCATAGACATCAGGAAGAAACAGACGGGTTGGCCGGGTTTGGT
>JAYVAP010000247.1:0-9513 GCA_043750915.1 Spirosoma sp.
GCCCAGCAGGGTTGTCATACGCGCCGTTTTTTTTAGATTCAGCCATGTATTAACAAACCCCGTGCCAAACCATTCAACTCAGTCCGTATCTTCGTCCCATCCCGTTCATTCGCCATGATTGCCCAACCCGCGCCCCTGACCCCTCAGCAAGACCTTTTTTCCCTGCCCCACGGCATTCACTACCTCAACTGCGCTACCCGTTCGCCCTTCAGCCGGGCCGTTGAGCAGGCCGGGCACAACGCCCTCACCCAACACGCGAACCCCTTTGGCCTGCACCCCGACGATTTTTTTAGCGGGGCGGTTCCCGTTCGGGCGTTGTTTTCGGCACTTATCAATACCAACGATCCTGAGCGCATTGCCGTGATCCCATCCATATCCTACGGCATGGGCGTTGTGGCCCGCAACCTGGCCCGCAAACCGGGCATCTGCCGGGGCCAGCAAGTGGTGCTGGTGGGCGGTGAGTTTCCAAGCGATGTGTATGCGTGGGATCGCGTCTGTGCCGATCTGGGTCTGACCATCCGGGTCGTTGCCATGCCCGACGCGTTTCCCCGGGGACCCGCCTGGAACGAGCGGCTGCTGGATGCCATTGGCCCCGATACCGCGCTGGTGGTGGCACCCGCCGTACACTGGACGTATGGCATTCAGTTCGATCTGGAGGCCATTGGGCAGCGGGCGCGGGCGGTAGGTGCGTGGCTGGCCATCGACGGCACGCAGTCCATTGGTGCCTTGCCGTTCGATGGAGCCGCTGTGCAGCCCGATGCCGTTATTTGCGCGGGTTATAAATGGCTGATGGGTCCTTATTCGCTCGGCCTGGCTTACTTCGGAGCCGCCTTCGACGACGGTATCCCGCTGGAGGAAGCCTGGATGAACCGGCTCGACAGCAACCAGTTTCACCGCCTGGACTATCAGCCCAACTATCGCCCCAAAGCCTACCGCTACAACGTGGGTGAGCAATCGCATTTTATTCAGATGCCCATGCTGGAAACCGCCCTGACGCAGCTCCTCGACTGGCAACCCCGGCGCATTCAGGTCTACGCCAAAGACCTGCTGGCACCCGCCTGGCCTGCCCTGGAGTCGCTCGGCTGCCGGGCCGAACCAGCCCACAACAGCACCGGCGGGAGCCACCACTTAGTGGGGCTGTGGCTCCCCGACCGCGCCGATCCTATGGCCGTTTCGCAGGCGCTACAGGCCGAACGCATCTCGGTATCGGCGCGGGGGCGGGTGCTGCGCATTGCCCCGCACCTGTATAACACCCCCGCCGACATCGACGCGCTGGTTGGCGTGCTGCGCAAAACCCTTAGCTGACCCCTGTTTCCAGTGCTTTCTTATAAAAATCTGATTACCAGAAAATCTTTTAGTTTTTTGATAATCAGTGGGTTACTAATCCATTAAGTGATGCGTTGTCATGGGATAAGGCGCTCAAACCATAGAAAATTGAGGTTCCAGGTTTAGTGTTCCAGTTGAAACACGTTATGGATTGCCTAAGCGTAGTTTTGAGCCACTTTATCAGGATTTAAAAGACGATTATTAGCGCAATTCTCAAGCCTATAAACCGCTGACTACGTGTATATTATAGTATTTTACTGAGTTTTCAACAATAATTAACATTTTTACAAATCCAAACGACAAAACAATGGTTCTGCCGTCGTAAACGGCCCAGCCAGGCGTAGCTTTTGCGAGGTCGATGCCGATGAAGTTGCGAATTCCCTTGCCGGTTATCCAATTTTTGTGCGGTAGTATCGCCAAAAGATCGTAGGTTGGTGCCCGTATCCTAAACTGACTTTGTTCCATGCTTTTATCAACCATACTCCTTGTGCTGGCGGCCATTGTCGTCTTTCTCTCGGTCGTTATCGTGCAGCAGGGCACGGTGGCGGTTATTACGATTTTCGGGAAATATGCCCGCGTGATGGGACCCGGCCTGAACTTCAAGATTCCGTTTATCGAGATGATTTACCGGCGTATTTCCATCCAGAACCGGTCCGCCGAACTGGCGTTTCAGGCCATCACGGTCGATCAGGCCAACGTCAACTTCAAAGCCATGCTGGTCTACTCGGTCTTGAACCAGGGCGAAGAAACCATTAAGAACGTTGCGTTTAAGTTCATCGACGAAGCCTCGTTCATGCAGGCCCTCATCCGAACCATCGAAGGCTCGATTCGTAGTTTTGTGGCCACCAAACGCCAGTCGGAAATCCTCTCGCTCCGTTCTGAAATCATCGAACACGTTAAAAATCAGATTGATACGCTGCTCGAAAGCTGGGGCTATCACCTGACTGATCTACAGCTGAACGACATTGCCTTCGACGAAGTAATTATGCGCTCGATGGCCCAGGTGGTGGCTTCGTCAAACCTGAAAGCAGCCGCCGAAAACGAAGGACAGGCCCTGCTCATTACCAAAACCAAAGCCGCCGAAGCCGAAGGGAACGCCATTAAAATATCGGCCGAAGCCGAGAAAACAGCCGCTCAGCTACGGGGTCAGGGCGTGGCCCTGTTCCGGGAGGAAGTGGCCAAAGGCATGGCCGAATCTGCCAAAGTAATGAGCGAAGCCGACCTCGACGCGTCGCTGATCCTGTTCTCAATCTGGACCGAAGCCGTCAAGCATTTCGCCGAGAATAGCAAAGGCAACGTCATTTTCCTCGATGGTTCGACCGATGGCATGGAAAAAACCATGAAGCAACTGATGGCTATTGAAAAACTGAATGCTCCCCCCGGCGGGCCAACCCTTTCCGCACCCGCGCCTGCTCCCCGCAACGCCTGACCCATGAGTGGCTTGCTGACGACGGCAAAATCGGTGCAGATACTGGCTGGTTGCTGCCTGCTGGCAATGGGGTTGAGTGTGGGCTGCTCAAACCAGAAAACGAGCCGGACGGCTACCGCCCCCCCCGACGACACGACGACCTATGCACTAACAGCCAACGTATGGCGCATTGGGCAACCCGCCAGCCGGTCGGCACCCCGCCTAACCCCCGCAGCAGCCCCTCTGCCACCGGGTATGGTGCTGGTACCCGGTGGCGAAACGCGCATTGGCTCCACCGAGGGACTGCCGCAGGAGCAACCCCTGTTTTGGGTGCGCGTGAAGCCATTCTGGATGGATCGTGACCTGGTGACGGTGGCCCACTTTCGCCGGTTTGTTGGGGCAACGGGCTATAAAACCCAGGCTGAAACGTTTGGCGACGCGGGCGTTTTCAGCGACAGTAGCCAGGAATGGTCGCTGGTTGGGGAGGCCTGCTGGCACCACCCCCTCGGTCCCGGTCAACCACCCGCACCCGACAATCACCCCGTTACGCAGGTGTCGTGGAACGATGCGGCTGCCTACGCTGCCTGGGCTGGCAAACGGTTGCCTTCGGAGCTGGAATGGGAACATGCAGCCCGCAACGCCCGCAACGACCAGACGCTGTATCCCTTTGGTAATGCGCTGACTGTGAACAGCAAACCGCTGGCCAACACCTGGAATGGCCATTTCCCCGGTCAGGATGCCGTTACCGATGGGTTTCATCATACCTCGCCGGTAGGTTATTATGGCCAAACGCTTTTAGGGCTGACTGATCTGACGGGCAACGTCTGGGAGTGGTGCAACGACTGGCGGCAAAGCTATGCCGACCTGGCGGCTGGCCGAATATCGGCTCATTCGGGCGAGAAAGTGCAGCGGGGCGGTTCGTTTCTGTGTGAGCCGGGCTGGTGCCACGGCTACCGGGTATCGGGCCGCTCGTTCAGCTCGCCCGAAACCGCCCTGATGCATGTGGGCTTTCGCTGCGTAAAGTCTATTCCCTGACCATAACTTTTTTGTGCATGATTTCCTTCTTCGGATCCATTAATCTGCCCAAATGCTGGTTGCTGTTATTGCTCATAAGCAGTCGTTTGGGCTATGGGTCATTGCAGCCGCAAAGCCAAAACCGCCCCAATATTCTCTGGATCACCTGCGAAGACATGAGTGCGCACTTCCCTGCGTTAAAGCAGTTCGGATAGGCTATAAAGCCAGTGATGAAGTGAAGGTGCCTTAAAAGAAAAACTGGTTGACAAACAAGCCCAGCAGTCGTAGATTGCGAGAAATTGGTTAGCCGCCTGTCTCCACGAGACGCGGTGGCCGTTGGTTCACTCATGCCCCATTGTTTATGCCCTTCCACAAAACGTTTTTCGCCCTGATACTGGTCTCCCTAATGGGGTTATCCAGCCAAACGGCGGCCCAGGACCTGGCCCACAAGCCAGCTTACCGTCAGATAGCCGAATATGAACCAACAGAAGCTGTCTGGCTGCTCTATCCGCAGGTAACCCACAAGCGGGCAATGCCCATTGAGCCGGTCATCGCCAACATCGTCCGGGCCGTGGCACCCTACGCCCGCATCAACCTGATAACCCCCAACGACAGTTTGCGGCAACGGGCCATTGCATGGCTGCCCGACAGTTTGCTCAGGAATGGACGCATTACCCTGCACACATTTCCCTACCACGAGTTCTGGGCGCGGGACATGGGACCCCGGTTTCTAAAAAAGGCGGACGGGAAAAAGGCCATGGCCGACTTTGGTTTCAACACCTGGGGTTATGCCGACACCACCGACGCAGCCGCCCGCGTAGACGAAAAACTCGATGAGCAGATTGCCACCCGCCTACAGTTGCCGGTTATCAGCTCCAGCCTGATTACCGAAGGGGGCGATCAGGACATCAACCGGCAGGGGGTGCTGCTGGCGGTGCGGGGCGTGGAAAAACAACGCAACCCGTCGCTGTCGTTCCAACAGATCGAAGCCGAGTTTGGGCGGGTGCTGGGGGCCACAAAAGTAATCTGGCTGGCCCAGGGCCTGCGCGATGACGATCACACCTTTCGGGGTCCCGTTGCCGGACCGCGTGGCCTGCGCTACTACACGCCCCTAACCACCAATGGACACGTGGACGAGGTGGCCCGTTTTGTCAACGACAGTACAATTCTGCTCGCCTGGATCGACCCGGCTCACCGAAAAAGCCCGCTGGAGCGCGAAACGGGTCGCCGGATGGACGAGAACTACCGGCTGCTGCAAAAAGCGACCGACGGGCGTGGCCACCGGTTTCGGGTTCTTAAAATGCACCTGCCCGGCCCAGTCACCACAACACTTAGGCCCGGCGATGGGGTGTATGACATTATCAGCCGCCTGCCTTATCAGGATGGATCGGTGTTTCCGGTGGGCAAGCCGGTGGCGGTGGTAGCAGCCGCCAGTTACCTCAATTTTCTGATCGTCAATGGTGGGGTGCTGATGCCGTATTACTGGAAAAAAGGACGTAACCCGGCCCTGCGTCAGCAGGATGCAGCCGCCAAACGGCTGTTGCAATCAGTTTTTCCCGACAAAAAAATTATTGCTGTCGATGTGCTGCCGGTGAACTTTGGGGGCGGGGGCATTCACTGCATCACGGCCAGCGAACCCCGCTAATACACCTGGCCCGGCCAGCCCCACAACCCCCACCGCCCAACATTGTCCGGCGTTTTGGCGTTTGTAAGGTAATCGACTATACCACCACGATAAACCCAACGATGACAAACCTGCTTTTCCCCACAGACTTTTCCACCAATAACGCGGTAGCCCTGGGCTGGGCGCGGCTGTTTGCCCGCAAAACCGGTGCCACCATTACGCTGCTCCATGTGTTTCAACCGATGATTCCCGACACGACCCTGCCCGTCCTCGGCGATCCGGGTATGGGCATTGCGGCCTCCCAGGAAATTGAAGCCATCAGCCAACGACGGCTGGCCGAACTCGCTGCCGAACTGCACGAAGAGGGACTATCGGTTAAGACCGACTGGCGCATCGGCTCCGCCGACGACGAAATTCTGGAGACAGCCCGTGCGCTGAAACCCGATCTGATTATCATGGGCCGCTCGGACCTGACTTCGTTTTTCGACCGGCTGGCGGGCAGTGCCGTTACCGAAGTGGTGAGCGAAGCCATTTGCCCGGTGCTGGTGGTACCGTCGCCGACTCACCCCACCCAAGACCACCCAATGCCTGTTGGTGCGGTGCAGATACGCACCATTGCCTACGCCATGCAACCCCGCACCAGCCAAAGCGACGTGTCGGCACAAACCGATTCGCTGATCGAGGCTTTTGGTGCGGATTTGGTTGTGCTCACCGACGATCAGCTCGACCATGCCACCGCCGACCTGATTGTGATGCAACTCTATCCGCAAGCGGGTTTCATCGACAACCTGCTTCATCCCAACCGCACCACTGCTTTGGTGGCAAAGTCCGAGGTGCCGGTGCTGGTATATCACACACCGAAGTAACGGTTGAAATGATAACAAATAGACAACAGGCTATCCGGGTAGGTTAGCCTGTTTTTTTCGTTTCTGATGAAAACCAATCCCCCAAACGCTATGAAAACCATCCTGTTCAGTGCCGATTTTACCCAGTCGACGACCGATGCCATCAATTGGGCCAGTCTGTTTGCGCGACACTATGGCGCAACGGTCGTGCTGCTCCACGTTCAGTCAGCGGTTTATTCCGACACCACGTTGCCCATTGCGGGTGAGCTGAGCATGAGTGCCGGTATGCTGGTGGACCTGGAACCCGTCAGCCGCGAGCAACTCGAAAAACTGGCTCATCAACTTAAAAATGAGGGCATTACCTGCCAAACCGACCTGCGCCACGGGGCACTGAAAGATGCTATCCTGCTGGCGGCAGCCGACCATCGGGCCGATTTGATTATTACCGGACGCAGCCACATGAATAACTTTTTTGAGCGCTTAGTTGGAACATCCGCTACCGGCATTGCGCAGGGTGCCCACTGCCCGGTGCTGATTGTGCCCGAGGGAGATACCGAGCTGGCAACGCAGCCAAAGTTGCAAACCATCATTTTCAGCACCTCGCTGGAATTTGATCAGCCGACGGAATTTCACCAGGCTGTTGCGTTGGCCCGCACTTTTGGCGCGACGTTGCGGGTGCTGCACGTGCGGGCCGAAAACCAGCCTGCCCTCAACAACCACGAAACCATGATTGCCCAGTTGCAAACGGTGTACGGCTCCGAACCCATGCCGGTCGATACGGTGGATGCCCGCACGGTGAGCGGTGGAATTGAAACGTATCTGGCCAGCCACCCCGCCGACCTGCTGGTGATGACCACCCGCGAGCGGGATTTCCTGACGGGCCTGCTCAACCCCAGCCTGACGGGCCGACTGCTGGTGCAGACCAATTTGCCGATGCTGATTTTCCAGGCCAAAGGCGATTTATGATCCGTTTTCCACCGCTTCCCTATCGGTTCAAAAACAGCACCATCTGCTCTTCATCGTAATAGGTGTCGCCCACTTTCAGGGCGTTTCGTTCCAGGGCAAACGAACGAAAACCTATCTTTTCATACTGCCGTTTGGCCGTTATGTTTGTCGCGGCTACCGTCAGGTTAATCTGCTCGATGTTGGTCTGCTCCCGAACGCGCCGGATGGTTTCTTCCAGCAGCCAACGGCCCAGCCCCTGGCCGCTGTGGCCGGCCGCCACGTACATTCTGAACAGCAACCCTTTGTGCTGCATTTTTCGGCGATTTTGTCCGTCGCGCTGGAAACTTACGATGCCGGTGAGTTCATCGCTGTCGGTCAGCAGACCCAGCGTGAAGCTGTCTGGCGTGGATTTCGTTGGGAACGCTTCGCTGCGTTCGTCGTCCGGGGTTATTCGAAAGTACGCCCCGTGCTGATGTAAACCATTCATAAAGAATAGCTTATAGCCAAAATCAGACACTTCGGTTAATTCTGTCAGTTTCATTTTAGGTAGTCTGGCAGTGCTGTATTTTCTTCTCCCTGGCGGGGCACGGGCGTTAGTCGGACGGTTTGCATCGGCACCACACCCGACCAGGTGGGCAGATGGGCATCTGCTGGGTCATCGACAGGATCGCCGGTGCGGACTTTGGCAGAGGCTTCGGCCAGCGAGAAAGCCAGCACGGTTGTTTTGCGGAGTTCACTGTTGGTGGTGGGGCGCAGATCGGCCCAGCGGCCCGGCACGAGGTGGTCGGTGATGAGGGCGAGGGCCATCATTTTTTCAGTTTCGTCAACGACTTGTTCAGCGAGGGCAAAAATCACGACGGAGCGATAGTTGACCGAGTGGTGAAACGCCGATTTGGCCAGCACCAGCCCATCGGTCAGCATCACCGAAATGCACACCGGCCCGCCCTGTTCAATCTGCCGGATAAAGTGGCTGCCTACCGATCCGTGCAGATAAAGCCGGTCGTTGTGGCGGGCAAAAGCCGTTGGAATGGCCATGGGCTGGCCGTTTGCCACGTAGCTAACCGTACAAAACAAGGCTTCGTCCAGAATTGGGTGGATGGTTGCGGCATCGTAGTGAGCGCGTTTGGCTAAGCGGCTGGGGGTTGTGCGCGGGGTGGGCATGGTGAGGTGGGGCGAAGCCTGTTTTTTTTCAATAAGCAATTTCTTCCTCGTCGAGCAACTGTTTTATGTTCAGTGTGCAATCATCGAGCACATGAATCGTCTCCGACCAGTCGACAATGTGCCAGGTCGGGTCGTTGCGATCGATGACGTAGGTACGTTGCATGGAAGTGATCACCCAAAGAACTTTCTCCACGCCAAAGTCGAGCAATTTCTGCGACTTCTGCATGATATAGCCATCGGCCCCGTTTTCAAAATCAGTCACGTCGGCTTTAATATCAACTTCGATAACGAGCTTCGGCGGCACATCGAAATACTTGCCTTTGAGTTTACCAACCCGCTCTTTCTCGAACAGCACGAGGTCACTCCCGAGGTTATCGTTCAAAGCCAGATGTAAACCAATTTCGTTGGTAGCCAACAGGTACTTTTTCCGGTTGATTATGCTGTACAGATAGCCGTTCAGAAGCGATACCAGCACCCCTTGTAAATCAGAACATGACATAATTTCTTCGTTTGTTTTCAGTCCCGCCAATACATCCCGGTAGCCCCGGTAATAAATGGGTCTACCCAGCCACGTCTCGTAGACGAGTGCGGTTGGAACGCTGCGGGCCAACAGTCGGCGGGTTCGGCGGGGTTTGCTTTGGGCAAGGGCACTCATATCGTTGACAGGGTTTTTTGGTTGACAAGTATACCGTAAAAAAGCGACATTGGCAACTGTCTATGACACCTGCGGCACTTACTTCTGTACAATTATTTTGTGGGTAAATATTACGTTATCCTGCTGTCCCTGTCCCTTCAATAGGTATACCCCGGCCGGAAGCTGTCCAAACAGAATTCGCTTAGTTTGCTGGCTGACAACTTCGATGCTGATCGGGATATTATGCCCATTGGCGTTGGTTAGGGTAAACAGGATTTTCCTATCATTACCCGTTTTCACAGTTACCTCACCTGACGCGGGATTGGGAAAAACGGAAATATCCGGGTCAGCAACCGGTTCAACGCCTAACACGATGGACTCGCTTTTAGTCGAAATACGGATATCATCGGCATAAAAGGTAACGTTTTTATCGTTTTTCCACATAAATACCAGGGCATCGGATATTTTCAATGGCAAGGTAAACTCAACGCGCTTCTGGGTATATTCTATTTCCGTAAAGTTCAGCAGGGCATACTGTGTTTTGCCGGCTGCGTCT
>JAYVAP010000248.1:0-4298 GCA_043750915.1 Spirosoma sp.
GCGATGGCTGTGCCTGAATGAAACCCATTGACACAACCGCGAAAAAGAGTATCGACACAGTACGCATGGTACACATTTTTTTCTGTTGTCTGATTTTCATCTACCGTCCTACCCCCATCACTTCCGGTTCTCGGCATACCAGTCGCCAAAGGCCTGTTTGGGTGGTTCGGGCATGTTGCGGTGTTTATACCAGGGATTCAGTTTGTTGCTCACCAAACCAGGGAACCAGCGCATGAGGGTTCGGCCAATGCGCCCGCTCCAGGCATACAGATTCCGGTGGGTCAACAAGGTGTTCATGGCCTGCATACTCACCGTTTTAACGGCGGTGGCTTCGCCTTCCTGCATCAGCACCTGCCGCCATTTGTAGAGCTGCTGGTGAATGTCGATTTTCACCGGGCACACATTGGTACACGACCCGCAAAGCGTGGAAGCAAAGGGCAGGTCGGCGTGTTTTTTCATATCTAAGTTAGGTGCCAGAATCGACCCAATTGGCCCGCTGATGGCACTGTGGTAGCTGTGGCCCCCGCTCCGCCGGTACACGGGACAAGTATTCATGCAGGCCCCGCAACGGATGCACTTCAGCGAATTGCGAAAGTCCGGGCGGCCCAGCTGCACCGTACGGCCATTATCCACCAAAATCAGGTGCATAACCTGCCCCCGGCGGGGTTGCCGGAAGTGGCTCGAATAGGTCGTGATCGGCTGACCCGTGGCCGAGCGGCCCAGCAACCGCAGAAAAACGCCGAGGTGCTCGCGCCGGGGAATAATTTTCTCGATGCCCATGCTGGCAATATGCACGTCGGCCAGGTGAACACCCATGTCGGCGTTGCCTTCGTTGGTACACACCACAAACTCGCCCGTTTCGGCAATGGCGAAGTTAACGCCCGTCAGGGCCACGCGCCGGGTCAGGAAGGTGTCGCGCAGGTGGAGCCGGGCCGCGCCGGTCAGAATTTGCGGGTCGGCACAGCCTTCGTCGGTGCCGAGGTATTTGTTGAACAAAACGCCGATTTCTTCTTTTTTCCAGTGAATACAGGGCAGCACGATGTGGCTCGGCGTTTCGCCTGCCAGCTGCACAATGCGTTCGCCGAGGTCGGAGTCGATCACCTCAATGCCCTGTTCGGCCAGATAGTCGTTGAGGTGGCACTCTTCGGTGAGCATGGATTTGCTTTTAACCATCCGGTCCACGCCGTTATCCTGCAAAATCTGGTGGACAATCCGGTTATGTTCGGCGGCATCGGCGGCCCAGTGGATGCGCACCCCATTGGCCAGCGCATTAGTCTCAAACTGCGTCAGGTAGGTATCCAGCTCACTGAGCACGTTGTTTTTGATTTGCGAAGCGGCTTCACGCAGGTCTTCCCATTCGGGCAGGGTGTGGGCCGCTTTGTCGCGCTTTTGGCGGATGAACCAAAGGGTTTCGTCGTGCCAGTCAACACGCTCTTCATCGGCGTTGAAGCGTTCGGCCAGTTCAGGGTGTTGTGCTTGTGTCATAATTTCTTTTAAACGCATTTTTAAACGCAGAGGAAAAGGAGGAAAAACACGGAGGTCACGGAGTAAAAAGGAATTGCAACTATTTTCTCTGTGACCTCTGTGTTTTTCTCTGTGACTCTGTGTTTAAACGCTATTCAGTATTTCTGCAATGTGTATCACTTTGGTCTTGCTGCCCTGCCGCCGTAAAATACCTTCCATATGCATCAGACACGACATATCCACGCCGGTGATGTAGTCGGCACCGTGCCGCAGGTGATCGGCCACGCGGTCTTTGCCCATTTTGGCCGACACCGCTTCTTCCATCACGCAGAAAGTGCCGCCAAAGCCGCAGCACTCGTCGACCCGGTCCAGCGGTATCAGCTCCAGGCCATCGACCTGGCTCAACAGGCGACCTGGTTTAGAAAACGGTGGCGCGTTGAGTTCGCTCATCTGCGACAGATACAGTCCCCGCTGTCCGTGGCAACTCTGGTGCATGCCCACGCGGACGGTGCCGCTCCGGCGTACCGGCCGTTGCGACGGAAAACGGGCCGGGATAGAATCAACCTTCAGCACGTCGGTAATAAATTCGGTCAGTTCGTAGATATGGTGCCGAATAGCGGTTGCATCGGCTTCATTGGTGGTGCTATGGAGGTGCTCTTTAAGGTGCAGCGTACAACTTCCCGACGGGCAAACCACATAGTCGACCCCGCCAAACTGGTCCACAAAACGGTCGTTGAGCGCGTGCGTCAGGTGGGCAAAACCCGAGTTAGCCATCGGCTGACCGCAGCAGGTCTGCCCCCGGGGAAACACAACGGTCTGGCCCAGTTTCTCCAGTAGTTCAAGCGTGGCAATGGCCACCTGCGGATAAAACTGATCAACATAACAGGGAACAAACAAGCCTACGGTCATAGATAATCTAACATTTTTAGGGCAGATGCCGTTTCAACGCCTGGTTAGCATACGTTATAACGCGTCAAGTTAATCAAATTTGGTGATACGGGCAATGGGTTCCACGCGTCATGAAGGGCCAAAGCCGCGCCCAGGGCCGTAGCCTGCGCCACCGAAGCCGCCCAAACCTCCAGCGTGGGGAAAGCCGCTGCCAGCAAATTCATGTAAACGGGGTTTTGGCTGAAGCCACCATCGACAAAGATACGCGTCACCGTCGACACTGCATCGAATACCAATGCCGTTGAGATGAGTTGCCCGGCCATCAGGTCGAGCATCAGCTGGTGGTAGGCCGTCTGGTAATCATCGAACCGGCTGAGGTTGCGCCCGCCAAACGCCGATCCGGCCAGCGAGGGCATCACCACCGGCGGAATCAGCCCGGCCCCGGCCGGTTGGCCAGGCATTGGAGAGTGCCGGAGTTTCTGAATCAGATCGGCATCGTACTGAACCTGTTTGTACTGATCGGTGGCACCGCCAAAATGCGCGGCCAGCCGCTTCGTTTGCTGCTCGTGCTCATGGCCGGCAAAGAGCCGGGCGGCTTTTACCGGATTTCCTTTGTAGGTGAGGTAGCACAGGCAGTCATATTGCAGTTCTTCGGCCGTCAGGGCAGTGCGACTGAAGGGGTTCATGCTAATGCACCAGGTGCCGGTTGAAATGAGCACAAAAGGCTCCTGAAAACTCGCCAGATACGGAATCAGGGCCGCCGACGAATCGTGCAGGCCCACGCCCATGGGTAACTTGTGCGGCTCATTGCCTGCTTCTGGCCCATCGGCAACGGTGCCAGTAAGGGTTTTATCGGCCGCAAACAGGGTTCCCATAAGCCGATCAAGCCCCTCCACCACCACCCAGGGGTGATAACGATGGGTGGCAAAATCCCAGAGCATGGTGTGGCTCCCTAAGCTGGTGAAGTCGCTCAGGGGTTGCCGGGTAAATAAATAGCTCAGGTACTGGGGCAGGTGCAGCGCATACCGGATACGCCGAAACAAGTCCGGTTTGTCGTGTTTGATGCGATACAGCATCAGCCCCGAATTGAGGCTATCCAGTGCGGGCGAGGCCGTTTGCACCGACAGCGTATCGGGCGGGCCGTAGCCGTTGTAGAACCGCTGCCGGATGGGGGCCGGAAACGGTTTGAGGTAATTATAGAGGTGCCCCACCGATTGGCCTTCGGCATCTACATAAACAAAACTGGCTCCATAGGCCGAGAAATTCAACGCCTGCACCACAAACTGCGGCAAAGCCAGCGCGGCCCTTACCGCCCGTAAAACCCACCTGTTCAGTACGTTAATATCTTCGCAGGGATCACCGTCATCGTCGGTTGTTTCGGGAAACTGTTCGGTTTGCTCCCACACAATCCGGTATTGCCGGTCAAACAGAAACACCTTTTTGTTGGTCTTACCAACGTCTATGACGGCGATAACGGGTAGCCCCATGAGTGAAGAAGAAGTTTTTTACAGAACAGACGGGTGGGGTGTTCGCTCATTTGGGTAAACGAACTTCACCCGCTAATCAACGGTGAAGTGATAAAGCCCCGACCCGACGGGCAGTTTAACATAGCCTGGCTCAGTGCCTGCGCCCACCAAACCCGCTGCCGACAGCGACTTGCCTCCCTCCTGCACCGCATCAGCACTGGCAGCCGGGATATACAAGAGGGCCGTTGTATTGGGTGGCACTTCGACGGTCATAGTCAGTTTACCGGCTTCTTTTTTCCAGCCGGAGCGAACCAGCCCATAGTAGGTTTGTAGGCTGGCACTGGCTTCAGTAAAGCCGTTTCCCGGCCGTGGTTTGATAATGATTTGTTTATAGCCTGGTTTGGCCTCGTCCGTATCAAGGCCGGCAATGGTCCTGTACATCCAATCGCCAACGGCCCCGTAGGCGTAGTGATTGAACGA
>JAYVAP010000249.1:0-10272 GCA_043750915.1 Spirosoma sp.
GCCAGGCCTATACTGCTGGGCAACGATATTGACGTAGATTTTAACCAGACCAAAGGCATGGTTGGACTGGCCATTAACAAGCGGGGTCAGCAACTGGCCGATACGCTCCAGTCGAGCATGGAGTTTCCGTTTGCGGCCTATAAAACCAACATCAACCGGGCGCAGTGGAACATCAATGCCAAAACCATTGGCATGAAGGGCGACGTTAAAACATCGACTTTCACGGCCACCGGTGCCGAGCAGGAAGGGTTAACCTTCAACGGCGCAGCAGCCTTGTATGACGTTGAAAAAATGATGCTCAACATCAGCGGAGTGCCGTATGTCACGTCGGCTGATGCCCGGATTTATCCGGATAAGGGCGTAGTAACCATCAAACGAAACGGCGAAATGCTGGCCCTCAAAAACGCCCGCTTAGAACTGGATACCATCAGTTTATTTCACCGGCTGCGGGGGGGCAACATTCAGGTGATTTCGCGGACGCGCTTTGCGGGGGATGCCACCTACCGGTTTGCCACCATGAAAGGCGACACGGCCAACATTAAAATGGGCAGCTTTGAACTGAAAGAAGCACCCGGCAGGAGTGCCCCGGCCGTGGCCATCGCTCCCCCCCGAGAGGGACCTCCCAACGCGGCCACGGGAACAAAAAATGCCCGGCGGGCAGGCCGCGCAGCCACCCAGAACCGCACCGACCAGCCACCCCTGACAACCTACTTTACGGTGGCCCGCGCCGACGTGGAAGAAGACGACAATTTGCAGCTGGCCCCAAAGATGCTCTATAAAGGAACCATAGCCATGCAGGCCCCCGAGCGCGACCTGGCCCTCGATGGTTTCATAAAGCCGGCCCTCAAAAAACGCCCCGACCTCGTGGGCGGCTGGATTCCATTCAAAGAGAAAGTTGCCGAGCGGCTGGAAATCAGGGTCGATAAAAACCTTAAAAACGAAGGTGGCCAGCTCCTGGTGGCGGGTATTCACGTGCGCGGTGGCGGGGCTGGGCTGTACCCATCGTTCCTGTCGCCGAAAGAAGATTCGCGCGATGAGGACCTCTTCTCGGCAACGGGCATTATGCGCTACGACGACAAAGACAAGGTATACCGGATTGTGTCGAAAGCGGGCGACCTGCCCGCCGGTCAATCAACTGCCCAAACCGACAGCACTGAGTCTGAAGAGGTCGAAAATGCCTTTACTTTCAACGATGCTAAGGGTCAGATGACGTTTAAGGGAAAGCTGAATCTGCTGTCGGCCACGCCAAACGAATACCTGCTGTCGGCGGGATCGGCCCGAATCAATATCGACAGTGCCACCTACCGGCTCAACACGCTGCTGGCCTTTGCCTTTCCGGTTCCTGAGCCGATTAATGCCGCCATTGCCGCCCGGATTGTGGCCTCGAATCTGGAAGAGAAAAACGACGAAGCCGCCGACGATGACCTCAACCGCCTGTCGGACAAATTGGGGCCGCTGATCGGTCAGCCCGCCGTGGATGCCTATCGGCTCAAAGCCCAGAACCAGCATGTGCCGCTCCACATAGCCTCGCCCAAACTCAACGCCATGCTGGTGCTGGCCAATGCCAACCTGCGGTGGTCGGGCAAGTTCAACGCCTTTTATAGCACTGGTCGGCTGGGGGTTTCCAACATGACCGCTACCGACGTGAACGCCCAGATGGACGGTTTTGTCGAGATTCGAAAGTCGGCTAACGGCGACGAAGCCAGTATTTACCTCGAATCGTCGCCGGATGTGTGGGTGTTTTACGACTACAAACCGGGTAATGGGCCGGGGGCGATGGGGCAACTGGCCATTGTCACCTCGGAGCAGGAACTAAACGACCAGCTGCTGGCAGGATCGAAAAATAACGCAAAAACGACCATCGAAGTGGTTGCAGCCACGGTCGACGAAAAGCTGCAGTTTGTGGATCGTTATCTGGATCAGTATAAGACGCGGGCCAAAGCGGCTCCGAAGCCAAAAGCAAAACCGGCATCGCCCGGCAGCACACCGGTAGCGGCCACCCCAACGCCCACCGAGGACATCACCGCCGAACCCGCCGAAGCACCCCAACCCGAAGCGCCCAAAGCGAAAGCTGGTGCCAAACCCGGCAAAAAGACTGGCAAAACCACGGGCGCAGTGGCCACCACCCCAGTGGACACCAAAGTGGTGAAAGAAGAAAAGAAAGCGGTTAAGAAAAAAGATAAGGAAGACGATAAAGAAGGGTTTTGAGCAGGCGGATTACGGGGTATGATGAGACAGCAGATAGCGTAGTGAGCCGCAAATAACCGATTTGCCAGCTATATGATACACGGTGTCAATGGCAAACCTTACTTCACGATATAAAACGGATTTCCTCTCCCGGATGAATCCGGGAGGGGAAATCCGTTAACTTTTCCTTCATTTAAATGAATTGTTGCGTATCTTTAGCTTATGAAACTAACGGCACAGATCAGACTGCTACCCACCCCCGAACAGGCTGTCGCTTTGCGGCAGACTTTGAAACGGGGTAATGAAGCCTGTAATCTGGTTAGTGAATATGCCTTTGAGCAAAAGATGTTTCGTAGTCAGGACCTTCAAAAACTCCACTACTACCACCTCAAAGAGACGTTTGGCTTGTCGGCTCAGTACGTCATCCGTTGTTTGTCGAAGGTGTCGGATTCTTATAAGACGCTGAAAGCACAGATCAGGAATCATAACTTGACGTGTGAGCCGGACAAAAAACGGGTATTGACCCAAATAATCTACCGTCCTACCGGAGCCATTGCGTTTGACAGCCGGATTCTGTCCTACAAACCTTCCAAAAAGACGCGGGGCCGCCCGGCGGTTAGCATTTGGACTGTGGAAGGTCGGCAGACGATTCCCTATCTGGTTAGCGAACACCACGACATGCTGATGCAGTATCAGCAGGGAGAATCTGATTTAGCCCTGGTCAAAGGCAAGTGGTTCCTGCTGGCAACGTGTGATGTTCCCGACGAAGACCCCCATGAGATTGTGGATGCGTTGGGCGTGGATTTGGGTATCGTCAACATTTGCACGGATAGTAGCGGGGAAATCTTTAGTGGTTCGGCTATTGAAGCGGGTCGCCAGTGGTATCAGAAACGGCGCGATACACTGCAAAGAGTTGGCACCAAGTCGGCCAAACGCAGACTTAAAAAGCTGGCTAAGAGTCAGTCGAGGTTTCAACGTAACACCAATCATCGCATTTCTAAGTCCATTGTATTGAAGGCGAAAGGCACATCCCGTGCGATCATTCTTGAAGATTTGAGTGGAATCAGCAGGAATGTGCGTAAGGATGCCAAACGGTTGCGCCAGACCCAACGGGCTAAACACAGTAACTGGTCGTTTTTCCAGTTGAAGGAATTTATTTCCTACAAGGCCACGCTGCACGGCGTACAGGTGATCCTTATTGATCCTCGAAACACGTCCCGGACTTGTAGCGAGTGCAGTCATTGCGAAAAGGCAAATCGCAAGTCTCAGGCTGAGTTTAGTTGTAAGTCGTGTACTCATTCGGAGTTGGCGGATTGGAACGCGGCCAAGAATATTAGAAATATTGGGCGAGTTCAGATCGCCTATGGTCTCAATCCGCAAGGGTTAGGGACAAGCTCCCGCGCTTTAGCCGGGAGTATCTGACAGCACCAGCTGGGCAAACAGCCGAACGAGGGTGTCGGCGGCATCGGCACACAGGCCCGGATGCACCGGCGATGTTTGCACCACGGTGCTGCGGGTAGCGGTGAGCCAGCGAAACCGGCCCGCAATGGGCAGTTGGCCAATGGTGCCGCCCTCACTCTGCCCCGCACAAATGCGTTCAAAAGCCCGCAGACGTTCGGTGAGGATGGTCAGGTCGGTCTGGGCCGAAAACGCCCCCAGCCGCTCGCCGGGCAAGGCCCACATCGTCCGCAAAAAACTGGCTGCCGGGCAATAGAGAATAACCCCCACATTCAAAAATTCCTCGCGCTCCACACGTGGCACAACCCGGATCACGGCGTACTCAAACAAGTGCTTTTCTGGCATCTTCGGCAGCGTTGACAAAGGTTTCTGAATGAGCCAGCCGGGTTTCCAGAAACCGGGCATACATGGCCCGCTGTTCGTGGGCCGGACCATCGCCCGATTCGTCGGTGAGCCACGCGTCTGGGATGAGTGCCACCACCGATTGAATGCGCTCCGGGGTCAGCAGTTGCCGGTAGTGGGCATCAATGGCCGCAAGTTCGGTGGCGCGGGGCAGCAGCACATGGTCCCTGATGGCGGCAAACGGGCGTTTTGTCTGCGCGGCATCCGGTTGTCCGGCATGGTGAAAATAGAGGGCCGCGCCGTGGTCGATAAGCCAAAGTTCTTGATGCCAGATCAGCATATTGGTGTTGCGCGGAGTTCGGTCGACGTTGGTGATGAAACAGTCTAACCAAACAATTTGCGACGCTAAACGGGCATCGACCATTGTCACCAAGGGGTCGAAGGTGATGGCACCCGACAGGTAATGCAGCCCGAGGTTAAGCCCCTGGCTAGCCCGCAGCAGGTCCTGAATTTCTTCGTCGGGTTCGGTTCGGCCAAACGCCGGGTCGAGGGTAGCGAACACCAGTTCGGGCACGCGCAGGCCCATCAGCCGTGCCAGTTCGCCCCCCAGCAGTTCGGCAATGAGGGCTTTGGCACCCTGGCCCGCCCCCCGAAACTTCAGGACGTACAGAAAATCGTCGTCGGCTTCGACCAGGGCGGGCAACGAACCACCTTCGCGCAGGGGGGTCACATAGCGCGTTACGGCAACGGTTCGGATTGGGGGCGGGTTGTCTGGCACGAGATTGGGCTACACCGTTATTGTTTTTCCGGGCACGGCAATGGCATACAGGCCGTTTTTGTCGGGCAGGCTTTTGGGCATGGCATCCCAGGCGAGTTTAGCCGGAAACAGGTCGATCTGGGAGTTCAGTGCATCGTCCCACTTCACGACGTTGCCCGAATAAGTGGCCATACGGCCCATGATGGCGGTCATGGTGCTTTTGGCCCCGTTTTCGGCATCGGCAAATTTATACTGGCCTTTGGCAATGGCACCAAAGAGTTCGTCGTGCTCAATCTGGTAGGGATTTCCATCGGCCTTGCCATTGTGAACGTAAAGCGGCTGGCCTTTATGGGTCAGCAGGGCGCTTTTTTGCCCAAACGAATCTACTTTTCCTTTGGTACCAACGAATTTCTCGTCTACAATACTATACGTGCCTTCGTAGTGGCGGCACTGGCTGTTGATGGTGGTTCCGTCGGCATAGACATAATCGACAATGTGGTGATCGAAGATTTCGCCGTAGTCTTTACCGGTTCGCACCTGCCGTCCGCCCGTGCCCTGGCACGAGACCGGGTGGCCGCGCTTAACCCAGTTGGCCACGTCGATGTTGTGGATGTGCTGTTCGTTGATGTGGTCGCCACAAAGCCAGTTGAAATAATACCAGTTGCGCATCTGGTAGTCCATTTCTGTCTGGTCGGGTTTGCGGGGATGCTGCCACACGCCCCCGCTGATCCAGTAGACCTGCCCGCCCAAAATGTCGCCCAAGGCACCGTCGTGAATGCGTTTGATCATTTCGCGGTAGTTGGGCTGGTAGCGTCGTTGTAAGCCAACCACCACGTTCAGTTTTTTCTTTTTGGCTTCTTCGGCAGCTGCCAGCACCCGCCGAACGCCCGGCGCATCGGTGGCAACGGGTTTTTCCATGAACACGTGTTTGCCCTGCCGGATGGCTTCCTCAAAGTGGCCGGGCCGGAAGCCGGGGGGCGTGGCCAGAATGACCACATCGGCCAGCGCAATGGCCTGTTTATAGGCATCGAAGCCCACGAATTTATTCGCTTCGGGCACATCTACTTTGGGCGAACCATCGGCGGCTTTCAGTGGTCGTTCGGTCAGGGCTTTATAGGAATCGTCGAGCCGGTCACGATATGCATCGGCCAGGGCCACAATTTTGATGTTTTGCTTGGTGTTGAGGGCCTGCTGGGCAGCCCCGGTTCCACGCCCGCCACACCCGATGAGTGCGACTTTGATGGTGTCGTTCACCGAAAAATGATAACCACCAGTTTTGGCCCCCAAGGGTGCGGCCCCGCCGGGTAAGCTACCCAAAAGGGCACCACCGGTGAGCAGGCCGGACAGCTTTAAAAAGTCGCGCCGGTCCTGATTGGATTCATGTGTCATGTCTGTACTGATATATCTTATGAAGATTGTAGCCGAGAAAGGCAGTAATCGTGCTAATTTACTATTCAGTTTTGCTCAGGCCGTAGCCGCAGCTTGCTCACCTCTGGTCCGATCCGCTGACTACGCGCCAGTCTGTTGGCTGGTTCGTTGGCCTTAATCAGCAGAATAACTGCCCTAAGTGGTGTTTTTTACTTTAAATGAGCCGCTGATACTCAGCAGAATAACGCAACATGGTGGAATTGTATTGATTTAAAAAAAGATTTTTTTGGACTAAAGTCACACTTATCCGTAAGTTTAAGAACTATATCTCAATAACCCATTCAGGCATCACAATTAAATGTCACTACTTATGTCAAAGATTACTATTCTGCGCTATGTAGCTGTCTGGCTTTTTTGTCTGCTGAATATCAGCACGATTGCCCAGACCCGGATTGCCGGCATTGTAACCGATGCGGGACAGAAAGAATCACTGGCGGGCATCAGTATTGCGGTGAAAGGAAAACTGGCCGGCACCATTACCGACACAAAAGGTCGATTTTCGCTAATAACCAGCACGCCAACACCCTTTACCATTGCCATATCGGGCGTGGGTTTCCAAACGCAGGATTTTACCGTTACCGGCAACCGGACCGACTTTGCCATTGCCCTAAAAGAGCAGATCATGCTGGGTCAGGAGGTTGTGGTGTCGGCTTCGCGGGTAGAGGAAAGCGTTATGCAATCGCCCGTTTCGGTCGAGAAAATGGACATCCGGGCCATTCAGAGTACGCCTTCGGCTACGTTTTATGATGCCCTTCAAAACATCAAGGGCGTAGACATGAGCACCCAGAGCCTTACCTTCCGGTCGGTGAACGTGCGGGGGTTTGGTGCCAACGGAAACACCCGCGTTGTGCAGCTGGCCGACGGGATGGACAACCAGGCACCGGGTCTGAACTTCTCCATTGGCAACCTGGCGGGCATGTCCGAACTTGATCTCGAAAGCGTTGAGTTGCTGCCCGGTGCGGCTTCGGCACTGTATGGTCCTAACGCCATCAACGGCTTGTTGCTGATGACCTCCAAAAGCCCGTTTTTATATCAGGGCGTGAGCGCACAGGTAAAAACGGGTATCATGAACGCCAGCAACCGCACAACGGCAACCACGCCTTATTACGACGTTGCCTTTCGGTATGCCAAAGCATTCAACAACAAACTGGCGTTTAAACTCAATGCCTCTTATTTGAAAGCCCGGGACTGGCAGGCAACCGACTACCGCGATCAAAGTTTTGCCAACGGCACCAACCTTGAAAACGGCACACGGCTCAACAACTTAGGCTATGATGGCATTAATACCTATGGCGACGATGCCGGGGTGCGGGCCAACCTCTACAGCAGCCTGTTTGGCAACGGCCAGCCCGGCAACGGAACGGATGGGACATCGAGCTTTATGGGGTTAATTGCGACCACAAAAATTCCGCAGGCGGGCAACCTGACCCTGCCCCAGATAACCGGCCAGACTCCCCAGCAGATTTTCGATTCAGTCATTCCCCGGCTGGATGTTTCCCGAACGGGCTACCGGGAGCAGGAGCTGGTAGATTACAACGTTAGCAACCTTAAACTGAGCGGTGCCCTCCACTACCGGCTGAACGACAATCTGGAGTTGATTGGGCAGGCCAACGTGGGCACCGGCACCACCGTATACACGGGTGTCGACCGGTATTATATCAAAGGATTTTTTCTGGGCCAGTATAAATTAGAACTGAAAGGCACGAACTTTTTTGCGCGGGCCTACACCACCCAGGAGCGGTCGGGCGATGCCTACGCCACGGGCACACTGGGTGTGGGTATCAACGAAGCCTGGAAATCCAGTGGTAATCAGTGGTTTCCTCAATTTTTTGGCTCCTATGCCCAGTCAGCCGTTCTGGGCTATGGCGTGGCTTTTCTGACGGCGTTAAACGGTGGTCAGTCGCAGGCGGCAGCACTGGCCACCGCGCAGGGGGCTGTGGCGGCCCAGCAGGGTACCTGGCTCACTACCGCGCGGGATGTGGCCGACCAGGGCCGGTTTTTGCCTGGAACGCCGGAATTTCAAAAAGCCTTCAACGACGTGTCGGGGCGGCCTATACCGGGTAATGCGCAGAATGTAGGTGCCCGGTTTGTCGACAAAACGAACCTCTACCACGCTGAGTTTATGTATAACTTCAACAAGCTCATCGACCCATCGGTGGTTGAGCTGATTGTGGGAGGCAATTATCGGCAATACGCGCTGAATTCGGGCGGAACGCTTTTTTTGCAGAAAGAAGACGGCAGCGAGTACAAAATTAACGATTATGGCGGTTATGCGCAGGCCTCCAAAACAATAGCCAGCATCCTGAAACTAAGCGGCTCGATGCGCTATGATAAAAACCAGAATTTTAAGGCACAAATCAGCCCGCGTGTGTCGGCGGTGCTGACGCTGGCGAAGGTGCATAACTTTCGAGCCTCTTTCCAGCAGGGATTCCGCATTCCCACTACCCAGTCGCAGTATATTAACCTCAAAACCCCCAGTGCCCGGTTAATTGGGGGCTTACCTGAGTTTGCCCAGAAGTATAATTTCAGTGGCAACCCGGTTTATACGCTCCAGTCGGTGCAGGCTTTTGGGGCGGCTTTTCAGGCGGGCACGCCCCCGGCTCAGGCCGCTCAGGCCCTGCAACCCTTTAAAAACCCCGGCTACGACCCCGAGCGGGTGCAAACGTTTGAGGTTGGATACAAAGGCCTGATAAACAACAAGTTGTTTATAGATGCTTACTACTACAGCAACCGCTTCCTGAATTTCGAGGGCAGTCAGATTGTGGTGCAGGACAACACATTTGGCCGGGCAGGATTCCCGCTGTCGGTGCTGAGCGACAACACGCGCAACGTCTACAACATGCCGGTAAACGCGCCCGTTCAACTTAAAAACGCGGGCTGGGCACTTGGTGTAGATTATATGTTACCGGGCAACTTCACGGTGGGCAGCAACGTGTCGTCGAACTATTTTGTGAATCAGGCCGACATTCCGCCTACTTTTCTGACCTATTTCAACACGCCTAAGTACCGATATAACCTGTCGTTTGGTAACCGCAATGTGGGCCGCACCAACTTAGGATTCAACGTAGTATGGCGTCATCAGGATGCTTTTATCTGGGATTCGGGCTTTGTTAACCCGGCCGCTACGGGGCGCACGCTCATCCCCGCTTACCAGACACTCGATGCACAGGTGAGCAAAAAACTGTCGGGGATCAAGTCTCTCCTCAAAGTGGGGGGCACAAACCTGCTGGGTACGCTCTATACGCAATCGTGGGGCAATCCGAGCGTTGGCTCCATGGTTTACCTGAGTCTGACTTTCGATGAGCTGCTGAACTGACAACCGCCTTCAGCCAACGCAAAAATGCCCTTCTCTGGCAGAGAAGGGCATTTTTGCGTGGCATAACTCTGTGATATGTTAAGCTATCTGCGGAAGCAAAACCATTAGTTTTTTTTCGTTTGCGGGTAGCTGTTACCCCCTGCTTTTTTACCCGATATCGTTCCGGGTTTGCCCGGGCCGGTTGGTTGCGGCCCATTGGTTGATACATTGGCATCGCTGGTTTGGGCTTCCTTTTTAACGGCGCCCACGGTGGTAGGCCGCCGGTAAGGCCCGTATCAGCCATCCTGCCAGCGAACTTTTACCGCCCGCACAACCGTTGGCGGATAGGTACAGGATCCGTTTTCCCGACTGTTTTCTCCTACCCATTTGGCCAATTCTCTATCTCCCCGGTTGCCGGATAATCGGGTGCCTTCCCCCCCGGAAACTTCGCCACTGAGTGTGCTGCCCCGGCATCTGAATCTGTTACAGGGCACTGCCCTGAACATGATCGATATGGTGGGAATCGGGCCGTTTGTGGTGCTGCCGCTGGTTATAAAAACAATGGGTGGCCCTCAGTTTATGTGGGCATGGGTGCTGGGTGCGGTTATTTCCCTGATCGATGCGTTTGTGTGGGCCGAGTTGGGCGCGGCTTTCCCGCAGGCGGGCGGCAGCTATAATTTCCTTAAAATAGCCTATGGCAAACAACGCTGGGGTCGGCTGATGTCGTTTCTGTATGTTTGGCAAACGCTCATTCAGGCTCCGTTGGTGGTGGCCTCCGGGGCCATTGGTTTTTCGCTGTATGCAT
>JAYVAP010000250.1:0-2797 GCA_043750915.1 Spirosoma sp.
CCCGCCATGCACTGGACCGAGCACCCCGCATTTTTTCAGAAAACAATTGACAAGTATGCCCTGAACCAGGCCATTATTTTCGACGGGCTGGACTTTTTACAGGTTTTTTACCTGCTCATGAACAAACGATACGACACGCTGGCCCGGCACATGGTGAATGTGAACGGGGCATTTGCCAGCGATGACGAAGCCATGGCTGTGCTGCGGCATCGTACGCAGCGCATACCAGTGGCCCGCACTCAACTTGCCCTGGCCTGACATTAACTTTCGCTGCCATCGACGCGGGCTTCAACAACGCGCTGAACGTCAGTAGGTACGTTTGGCAGAAAGTCGTAGCCAGTCAGGCTTTCCAGTTCATCGACCGTGGTCAGGTAAGCCCGCCAGGGTTTGTCGGCAGCGGCCTGCGTGTTGGGAATGCTCACGGCAATAACGCGGGTGCTGGTGGTCAGGCTGAAGGTGGGGTCGGAACCCGAGGGAACGATAACCAGAATTTTCCAGAGCAGTGCCGGTACGGTTAGGTTGCCGCCCGCCAGGGTAGTAGCGTAACCGTTCTGGCCAGTGCCGCCACGGCCCCAGGTGCCCGCCATGATATACACGTCGTTACCGGCTTCCATTAGCTTTCGTTCATACTCTTCCAGGTTTTTCCATGCCTCGCGGTTATGGCGTGGCGCTTGTGGCACGATGTTGGATAGCAGAAAGGTAGCGGCATTGTCGTCGGGTGTGGCATCACGGTCGTCGGAGGGGCACAGGTGGCCCCGGTCGAAGCCCGTGTTGGTGTAGTCAGAGGGGCGGGCGGCATACCAGCCCATGGGCAGCAACGGGTCGGGCCGGAAATCGTTGGTGCGCCGGGCATCGCCTTTCCAGGATGAACTGAGGTGCCAGCTTACCCAATTGGCCAGGCCCCGGTTGCGGCTATAGGAAATCACATACTGCGGCCGGCTGATGAGGTAGTTGTTGGGATCGCCGGTCGATGCCCCACTGGGATTGCCCAGGGCCATGTTGTCGCTGCGTGCCATATTGCCGGTGGCCGTGCGGGGCAGCACAGGCCGAACGCCCAGACAGCCGGTGAGCCAAACACTCAGAAAGCCTGCGCACAGAAGAGATTTGAGATGATGATGCATTGAAATTGATTTTACTGACATTCCTGGTGAACTTTACAACCTGGAAAAGGAGATTACAACCGTTAGCCGATTGAAACGCTACCTGAACGCGAATTTGACCTAAAAACAAGGAATTACCTGCTGTTATGGCTAAAAAAAAACAAACTTTCAATCCGCCCACTCCCGCCAGTCCGGTCAATGAGCGACCAGTCCGCCCGGTGTCCAGACCTGCCCCTGTTCAGGCTCAGTCACCTGTGAGGCCAGTCCGCGCGGCTAATGCGGTGCGCCCGTCCACACCGGCGCCGGTTAAACCCGCCAGTCCTGGTCTGCCTATCGCCACGAGTCCGGTGTTGTGGTGGCCTCCATTGGTGCTGGCCCTGCTGGGTTTTCTGCTGTATCTGAACACCTTCGGCCACTTGTATGCGCTCGACGATATTGCGGCTGTGGAGCAGAATCTGTTCGTTAAAAAAGGCATTGCCGGCATTCCCGACCTGCTCCGAACGGAGTTCTGGCACTTCAGCAATATCTCGCTGGGCTACTACCGCCCGCTGTCGCTGATCACGTTTGCGCTGGAGCAGGAATATTTCAAAGACAATCCCAACATCAGCCACCTGATCAATGCCGGGCTGTATGGCCTGACGGGTTTGGTCATTGGCGTGCTGCTGCAAAAATGGCTGACCGGTCAAACACTGACGGCTTTTCTGATTGGGCTGGTGTTTGTGGCCCATCCGCTGCACACCGAAATTGTGGCTAACATCAAAGGGCGCGACGAAATTCTGAGCTTCCTGTTCATTGCGCTGATGTTGCTTTCCTACTGGCGGTATCTGGAAACCAAAGGACGGGGTTGGATCGTGGGGGCCTGCGTATCGCTTTACCTGGCTTTTCTGTCGAAAGAATCGTCTATTGTGAGCCTGGCCCTGATTCCAGCCATGCAGTACTGGTTTGCCCGGCAGAGCGTCTGGCAGTCGACCATCAGTGTGTGGCCGTTTTTGTTGGTGGCAGCGGCATTTTTCTACCAGAAATTCCTGATGATTGGCACGCTGAGCGGCAAACCACCCATCGACTGGGCTAACTATCCCTATGCCATCGAGCAAACGCAGAAGTCGACGATGTTCAAATTTCTGGCCTACTATATCAGGCTGCTGGTGTGGCCCCATCCGTTGGTATACGATTATTCCTACAACGTGATTCCGTCGGGCGGCAAAGGTGATTTGCTGACGTGGACGGGTTTTTTCGGGCTGGTGGGTATGTTGTGGCTGACCTGGAAAGGGTTTGTGAAGCGGACGCTGTGGGGCTTTGGGCTGTTCTGGTTTTTTGTTACCATGGCACCGGGGCTGGGCTTCATCTGGCTGCGGGGCGGGATTCTGGCCGAGCGCTTTACCTATGCCGCCGTGATGGGGTTTGCGTTTGTGGTGGTCTGGGCATTGCAAAAACTGCTCGTTCGGCAGGCTCCGCCCGAGGGCAGTGTGGCACCAAAGCCAATGCTGCGCTATGCGCCGTTGCTGGGGCTGATGGCCGTGGTCATTGGCCTGTATTCGTTTAAAACCGTTGACCGAAACCGCGACTGGAAAAACAATTTCGTGCTCTTCAACTCGGCCCTGCCCTATTCGCCCAACAGCTGCCAGGTGCAGCGCCACGTGGCCAATGAATGGATTCAGAAAGGCCTTCTCGACCGCAACAAGGCCGATTCACTGGTG
>JAYVAP010000251.1:0-2299 GCA_043750915.1 Spirosoma sp.
CCCACCCGCGCCGGATGCCGACAAACCCGAGCCTAAACCTGTTTCGCCCTCAACTTCGGTTAACGTTCGGCCAGTACCTACAGTGGTGGCAGCAGGAAGCCGGGCCGCTACGACCCACCTGGTTGAACCGGGTCAAACCTACTACAGCATCTCAAAACTGTATGGCCTGACCGTAGATGAACTCCTGGCCTATAATAACCGAACAACGGCCAACGTGCTCGAAGCGGGTCAGCAGTTGGTCGTGGCCATGCCGGCTGGCAAGTCTCAGACCCTGAAAGAATCTTCGGCCAGCACGCCCGCAACCGGGCCATATCACATTGTGGCAAAGGGCGAGACGCTTTTCCGCATCTCTAAGCTATACGGCGTGACCATTACCCAACTCCAGGAATGGAATAACCTGACCGACGTGGGTGTACGGGAAGGTCAGAAAATCAAAATCGTAAAATAGCGGCATGATTTTAATAGATGATACCTGCATCAGCGACGATGTAGCCGAGAAATTCTTCGTCTGCAATTTAGATAAATGCAAAGGAGCCTGCTGCGTGGAGGGCGACATGGGCGCACCCCTCGAAGGCGACGAACCGGCCATACTGGACCGGATTTATGATGCCGTGAAGCCATACCTGTCGCCAGAAGGCATCCGGGTTATCGAGCAGCAGGGCGGCTATGAGTCTGACGGCGACGGTGGCTACGTGACCAGCACCGTTGGTGGGCGCGAGTGTGTGTATGCCACCTGGAACGAACGGGGCATACTGAAATGCGGCATTGAAGCAGCTCATAACGATGGGAAAGTCGACTGGAAAAAACCCCTTTCCTGCCACCTGTACCCCATTCGCGTTACTAAATACGAGTCCTTTCACGCCCTTAACTACGACCGCTGGCCCATTTGCAGCCCCGCCTGTGGCTTTGGCGAGCAACTGAACGTGCCTATTTACCAGTTCGTGCGCGAAGCCCTCATCCGCGCTTACGGCAATGAATGGTACAACCGGCTGACGAAGGCCATCGCGGAGAAAACACGCCCGGAATAGGCAAAAACGACGATACCCGCCGGGCAGGCAAAAAACTTTATGTAATTTAGGACATTGCGTAATTTTTCACGCTTTATTAACGTTTCCTAAACAAACCACTACACATTTTTGTGTGGTAGTGCAGGTCATTAAACCCAAATCGCTTATTGCCCTGCCGAAGAAATTGCTTAGTTTAGCATGAAAACCCTTTTCAAAGGGAAGGTTGAACATCAGGATTGGGGGCCTTGCGCCTGCCATTCCTGAAATGGTGTGGATAGAAGCGGAAAGCCGCCCCGATATTCGGAGCGGCTTTTTTGTTGATCTTCAGCCCAATAAGCACGATTTCCCACCCCTTTCTGGTTCAATGGTTGGTTTTTCCAGCCATTCCGGTAACTAATAAATTAAGCTGGCATTTTTAAATGAACCCGGCCCTGTGTAAGTTGCCGTTATGAAAATTCTGGTAATCGAAGATGAGCCTAAACTGGCCTCGTTCGTAAAAAAGGGACTGGAAGAGCAGTCCTGTGAGGTCGATGTAGCATTCGACGGGCAGGTAGGGCACATGATGGCCCTCAGCAATAGTTATGATGTTATTGTGCTCGATGTTAACCTGCCCAAAATGAATGGCTTCGACGTGGTGCAATCCTTGCGGAAGGACCACAACATTCGAACACCCGTGCTGATGCTGACGGCCCTGGGATCTATGGACGACAAACTGATGGGCTTTGAAGCCGGGGCCGACGATTACCTCGTTAAACCCTTCGAGTTCAGGGAACTGATGGCACGGCTGCGGGCACTTACCAAACGCAGCACCGATGCAGGCCCGCAAAGCAACGTGCTGCGGGTAGCCGACCTGGAACTGGACCTTAATGAGAAAATAGCCCGGCGTGGCACTAAACGTATTGAGTTGACAGCCAAAGAGTTTGGCCTACTCGACTACCTCATGCGCAATCGGGGCCGGGTGGTGTCGCGGATTGATATTGCCGAGAAAGTGTGGGATGTTCACTTCGATACGGGCACCAACGTAATTGACGTGTATGTGAACTTTCTGCGTAAAAAAATTGACAAGGATTTCCCGACCAAACTCATTCATACCGTCATTGGCATGGGCTACATGCTGAAAGAAGAATGAATATCCGTACCCGGTTAACGTTGCTGTTTGTGTTGCTGGTGGCTTCTATTCTATTGCTGTTTACAGTATCAGTTTATTATTTGTACGACCAGTTCCGGCAACAGGAATTTGAGCAGCGGCTCGCCGAGAAAGCCTTTACAACCGTAAGGCTGCGCGAAGATAT
>JAYVAP010000252.1:0-2762 GCA_043750915.1 Spirosoma sp.
ATCGGCATACCGAATTGTCTTGAACCCAAACCCTTCCCGCTCAATTACATCCTGCACATCGGAGGTGCCACTATACAGAACCTGATAGCCCTGTTGCCGCAGCAAACGCGCCAGTCCGAAAGTTGGATAATAGTGGCTGACATGAGGAACCATAAGAAAGAGGGCCGTTTTCATAGCTTGTAGGATAATTCGGCTTGAGTCGGCTGAAGTTCATTTATCAGCCACCGGCACTCGCGTAAACGATACAAATCCGGCAATGGATAGCCATCTATAAACAGCGTCGGTGTGCTGTCAATGCCTGCCGTCCGGCACCAGTCGCCGTGGCCAAGCGCAATAGCAAGCCACTTGGTCTCCTCTCCATCGATGACATGTCGTTCGGCCCAGGCTGCATATACTTTCTCTTTTTGTGCGTACCAATCCGTTAGCGCGTCAGCCGCTTTGTCCTGTCCTGCCAACGCCAGCAAACGCGTGGCAACCGAAGCCGTTCGTCCGTCGGCACCATCACAGGCAAAAATAATATGGGCTTTCACCGCTGTATTCTGGCTGAGCAGTTTCTCCAATTCCCGGTGCATGGTCGCGCAGGGATCACAAAAGGGATTTGTTACCATCGTGATGGTATGGGCCGCTTCAGGGTTGCCCAGCACAATCGGCTGTAAATCAAATGGTACCGGCGGCATGGGAGACTGCTGCATCAGCAAGGCCCGGAACAGGGCGGGGTCGCGCTTCAGGCCCAGCAGGGTCGCGTGATCATGCGTATGCTGTGCCCCATTCAGGAGCAAAGGCTTCACCCAAACCCAGGCCAGGGCCGGTACCAAAAAAATAAGCGTTAGCACCGCATAAGGCCACCAGTTAGCAGGCAATGGACTTAGCTGCATGATGGCTGCTATTCCTTCGATCAGTAAAATAGCCTGAACCGCCAGGCATAACACACACCATTGCCGCACCACACGCGCCTGATAATAGATTGAGAAAACGGTGTAGGGCAGGGCCAATAACGCCATGCCGTGTAACAAAGGCCAGACGGTAGTGGGGCCGGTCACGGAGCCGATGCCGTTAGGCTGAGTGCCCGCGAGCAACACGCTGAGCAAACTACCCCCAAAATAGAGCAGGCCCACCTCGGCCCAGCTTAGCCAGCCCCATAGTTTGGCTCCGGGCGAATTGAGAACAAAGTCACAACTGGCTTTACCGCCCACCTGGCAAAGCCGGTCGGTCAGCGCACTGCGGCTACCCAACTGCCGCGCCACTAACAAACAACTTACCAATAGCCCGGTGGTTTTGGTCAGGAGCAGCAACCAGTTGGAAACCGTAAAATTGGGGGCTATACCAAGCATGACGAACAGCGTAGCAATCACCGCTCCGGTTATGAGAAACGGCCTGCGCAGGTTGCTCAGCGTTTCTTCCCTGCGATGCACGGCATAGTCGGCTTCGCCGGATTGCCCGTTTGTCTCGGCCACCAGCACCACCCCCGACCACTGTTTCTCAAACGCATCGACGCTTTCCGTTTTGCGTCCGGCCTGGCTGTCGGAGTAGGTTATCCGGTTGCCCGTCAACGCGCTCACCAGCACATACCAGCCGTTGTGTTTGTTGAGGTGCGCGATGAAGGGAAAGGGTAACTCCCGCAGTTGCTCTGCCGTGTTGAGTTGCACGGCGGTGTTGTCTATTTTCCAGTCGGTGAGCAGGTCGCTCATGCTGAGCAGGCTCGGAAAGTCGGGATGCCGGGCGAGTTCCTGCCGCACGCTGGACAGGGTAACTTTCGCCTTCAGCCCCCGCACGAGGGCATACAGCGTAGCCGTAGGATTCGGTTCGGTGGTGGCGTTGACTATGGAATCTGGAAAGACCATACTGCGGGCGGTTGAAACTGCGGGCAATTGAACGGGTCAAAGGTGCGGGAAAAGTTGGCTCATTGTTATGCGTTTTTATGCGGATTTATGCAGGATTATGCCAAGCCAGCAGTTCCCTCTTACCGTTAAATAAATAAATACTGGACACTATGAATAGGAAGAAAACATATAAGATGTTGATTGTCAGTAGATTGTTTATTTAAGAAATACGCTCTACCCGGAAGTCTTTGCTCTATCATTTTTGCAGATCATAAGCGGTTGTAACTATATTTAGTCTTCCACACGCTCCTTACGACAATGAATCACTTCCCTCAGCAAACGCATACGCTATGTCGCTCGCTCAGAATATTAAACGTTATCGGGAAAGCAAAGGCTTTTCGCAGGAGTACATTGGCGATAAACTCGGCATGAGTCAGTCGGCCTATTGCCGGCTTGAGGCACAGGCTACAAAGTGCGCCCGTGCATTGGAACAAATTGCCGATGCTTTAGCGACTACGTCCGATGCCTTGCGCAACTACCACGAAACGCATCCGCCCGATACCGTAACCGATGAGACTGAGGTTTTACCCACGGTTCCGGTTACGGAGTTGCTGAAGCAAAAAGAAGCTATCATTCAGGTTCAGCAGGAAGAAATATCATTCCTTCGTGGACAAATTGCTCATTTACAGTCCGCTTGGTCTAAACATTTCGGGGGAAGGAAATAGTTTGATCCTGACGCTAACCGTAGTGTTTGACCACCATGCGCAGGCAGGTGGGACTGCACCGGGCTGGCGCACCAGTCCACTTGAATGACCCCAACAGTGCACAAATTGTCTGCCTGATACGCGCCGACGAGTCCGAAATCCGTCCCCGCAATCCCCATCCATTTGCTACCACACGCATCCGGTAATAAACCGGGAAAATTGTGCAGGGCAAGGCCAT
>JAYVAP010000253.1:0-7200 GCA_043750915.1 Spirosoma sp.
TTACAGGTGATCAGATAGCCTTCCTTATCATAGGTAGCCTGAAAATTGAAAGGTTGCTTTTGGGCCATTCCCTGTGCATTCAGGGCTACTACCTGCACACTATCCGGTTTGCGTACGGGCGTAAGCACACGGGTGCGGATGGTCACGGCAGAAGGGCTGTAAGAATAAAACACTGAGTCGGAACTGTTCTGGGTGTTGTTGCCCATGAGACTAGAAAGAGCGTTTCCGGCCATATAACGGTTATACTCAGCAATAACACGTCCCTGGGCATCATAGCGGTAGAAACCCTGCTGATCGGTCGTTACCCGGAAAGACTTCTGACCAATGGTTACCGTCTCTACATCGATGAGGGGCTGGTTCTCATGGGGGTTTATCAGGCTTTTCTGCGTGTAGGTTTCGATGAGGCAGTTGTTGGGCTGGGCTTTTTTAAGTTCCTGCTCATTGACGTGCTGGCAGGCTGAGCCGCCCAGCAACCACAAAGAAACGAACAAACGATACAGGGGCCAGTAGTTCATGATTCGGGTTGATTTACAGGGTTTAATTCAGGGTTAGCAAGTCCAGTCCAAACAGTTGTCGGCAGGCTGGCCAAAGTTATTTATTGTGGAAGTAGGCGCAAACACCGGCTTCTATGGCAAATCTATAAGTAACAGTCTATATTTCATACATGGGTGCTAAAACTTAATCCCTAATTTTTATCAAACGGTATCCTTGATTGGGCAAAAAGGAGCCTCTTACGTTTATGGATGCGCGGTTGTCGGTACCCCGCTGATAGACCGCACCCGCTACGGGCGAGACAACGTTCCACGGAGAAGCCGTAAACAGGTCCGCCATATTGAGCACAGCCCCCGTTGGATTGCTACTCGAATCGCGGGTAAAAGTGGAATCAGCACTTGGGATGGTCACCGGCTTCTGCGCCAGCACCGGGGAGCTGAGGCAGGTCTTAAAAAGCTACGTCATATTTCGCACGTAATCAACCAGCAGCCGAATGCCAAAGCCCGTCGCGTTTTTCTGCGACCCAAATTCGGTATCGGCAAAGGCGGTGCCGGCCATATCGATGTGCGCCCAGGCAGGGTGGTTGTCGGTGAAAAACTGGAGAAATTTTGCCGCGCTGATGGAGCCAGCCAGGGGTTTGCCGCTGTAATTTTTAACATCGGCCACATCCGATTTAATGTCCTCAGCATAATCGTCCCAAAGCGGCATTCGCCACAGCCGTTCACCCGTGCGGTGGCCTGCCTGGGCGAGTTGCGCGGCCAGGTCGTCGTTGAGCGAAAACAGCCCGGCCGCGTGGTAGCCCAGGGCGGCAATGACGCTGCCTGTGAGCGTGGCCAGGTCGATGATGACATCGGGCCGGAAATGGCGAAGCAGATACCCCAGCCCGTCGGCCAGAATCACGCGTCCCTCGGCATCGGTGTCGATAATTTCGATGGTCTTGCCGTTATAGGCCGTAATGACATCGCCGGGCTTGGTGGAGCGGCCATCGGTTGAGTTTTCGGTAGCTGGAACAACGCCGATTAAGTGGATCGGGAGTTTGAGTTTTGCGGCTGCTTCGAGCGTGCCGAGCACGGCCGCTGCCCCGCCCATATCGCTTTTCATGAGGTGCATGTTGGCCGATGTTTTGATGGACACGCCACCCGTATCGAACGTTACGCCCTTGCCAACCAGCCCAACACAGGGTGGGTTCTCGATGCCTTGTGGTTTATATTCGGCCACAATCAGCACCGGCGGCACGGTGCTGCCCCGGCCAACGCTCAGCAAAGCACCTAATCCATGCTGTTCCAGTTCGCGTTCATCCAACACCATCACCTCGTAGCCGTGCTGCTGCCCGGAACGCATCGCCCAGTTGGCCAGTGTTTGCGGGGTTTTGTAGTTGGCGGGCGCGTTCATCAGGTCAAGCATTTCGCGCTGCGTTTGGGCAATGGCTTCGGCCCGTGTCAGCGCGCCCTGTGCGGCTGGCTGCTGGTCGGCCCGGATGCAGAACGTTAGCCGACCGCCATCGCCGTAGAAAACGGACCCATCAGTTTTATCGGTTTTATATAACCCCAGGTCATAGCCGCCCGCCAAAACGCCCAGCACGACGGCCTCCACCACCTGCCCCTCAAAGGCCGACAGGTCGATGGTAACCTCGTTGGGAAAGAGATTTTTCTGGCTAAAAAACAGCTTCCGAAACGTTTGCAGCCAGTTTATTGCCTGCGGATCGGTTCCCAGTCCGAGCAGATAAGTGCGCTGCCCGCCGGGCTTATAGGTAGCCATAACAACGTGCGCATGGGCCGAGAAATCGCGCTCAAGCACGGCGACTGGCAGGTTCAGTGCCGGTGCCAGTTCGGCCAGGCGGCTGGCCAGTGCGCTGGTTTCAGCGATGGGAATAACCAGGTCGCCGGTAGATGTGGGTTGGGTTGTGAGCTGAATTTGCATCATACATGTTCGCCGTAAAATAGCCACTCCACCGCACGCGGAAACTCGCGGCTCCAGTGGCTCTCTTCGTGAGTACCTTCGGGATAGACCGACAAATATACATCGATTGGGTGGCCGCCGTACTGTTGCTTCACCAGCGATTCTTTAAACCGTTCCAGGTTAGGCACCATGTAAGCCGACTCAGCGGCTCCGCCGTAAATATAGGCCCGCACGGGAACGGAGGCTGAAAACCGAATGGCATCGAAATAAATCTTGGGCGAAATCCAGAGCGAGGGCGAAAATACCAGCATCCGGCCAAACACGTGGGGATGCAGCAGCCCACCGTAGATGCTGATCAGCCCGCCCAGCGACGATCCGCCGATGCCCGTATTCTCGGGGTCAGATAAGGTACGGAAACTGGTATCGACAAAGGGTTTCAGCGTTTCGCAGATGAATTTGAGGTACTGACGGCCATGCCCGCGCCCGGCCATGCGCGTTTGCTCGACGGTAAATTCTTTGATGCGCTGGTCCTCACCGTGGTCGATGGTTACCAGAATAACGTCGTGCCGACGGCGGCTGGCCAGTATCGCCATTTTCTGATCTACCCGCCAGCTACCGTAGCCAGCACCTTCGCCAAACAGATTTTGCCCGTCGTGGAGGTAGAGCACGGGGTATTTTTTGTCGGGATTTGCCTCGTAGTCGTAGGGCAGCAGCACGTGAACCCGGCGCGAATTGCCGAGCTGGGGCAGGTACCACTCATCGCCGAGCAGGCGGGGCATCTGGTCGGGGTTAAATTCCTGCCCGAACCACCGCCAGTGCGGCACAAGATCGGGTTCGGTATGCGGTTGGGTCGCCAAGCTTCGGTTGGTCCGGGCTGCCCCCGTCGAGTCCAGTTCAACATGGTCCCAGCCGCCTTTGGTGTATTTATAGTCCAGCGTGTTGGGCAGCGGGCTACCCTCGGGAAACGTAAATTCGTAGTGGCCCGGCCCGGTCTGCTGAAGTTGGTAACCATCGGCACAGGGGTGCCAGCCATTGAAACTGCCCGATATAAAAACCGGACGGTCGTCCAGCACCGGTGTGTAAAGTGCTACATGTAATGAAGTTAACATAGGCCTGAACGGCAGAACGAATTAAACCTCCTGGGCCTGAAACTGCTGTTTCTCATACAGTTCACGGTAGGCCCCGTTGCCCGCCATCAGCGCATCGTGGGTGCCCTGCTCCACCAGTTCGCCCTCGTCGAGCATGATGATGTGGTCGGCCAGTTTGGCCGACGAAACGCGGTGCGAAATCACCACCGACGTGCGGTTGGCCATGATGCGCCGGAGGTTATTGAGAATGATATTTTCGGTATTCGTGTCCACCGCCGACAGACAGTCGTCGAGGATCAGAATTTTGGGGTCCCGGGCAATGGCGCGGGCAATGCTCAGCCGTTGTTTCTGCCCGCCCGACAGGGTCACGCCCCGCTCACCCACGCGGGTGTCGAAACCTTCGGGGAAGTCGATCACGTTCTGGTACAGATCGGCATCCCGAACGGCCTGCTCCACGCGGGACTGCGGCATGTCGGGCTTGCCAAAGCGGACGTTATTGCTGATGGTATCGGAAAACAAAAAAACATCCTGCGGCACGTAGCCCATCTGTTCCCGAATGCCTGTCAGGTTATAATCTTTGAGGGGCACGCCGTCAATCCGGATTTCGCCCGAGGTAACATCGTACATGCGCGTGAGCAGGTTGGCCAGCGTGCTTTTGCCCGATCCGGTCGTGCCCAGAATAGCCACTGTTTCGCCCGCCTTCACGTGCATCGAAAAGTTTTCGATGGCCACAATACCCGAATCAGGATAGACAAACCGGACGTTTTTAAACTCGATATCGCCAACGACGGGCCGCTGCAGGTTTTTCTCCGAAACAATGTCGGTTTTAATGGCCAGAAATTCGTTGATGCGTTCCTGCGAAGCCGCTGCCCGCTGGGTCTGGCTGGTGGTCCAGCCGAGGGCCATCACGGGCCACGTTAGCATATTCACGTACAAAATAAACTCGGTGATGTTTCCCGCTGTGAGCCGCCCCGCCATAATTTCCTGCCCGCCCACATACACAACCAGCACGTTGCTCAGGCCCACCAGAATGGCCACGATGGGAAAAAACAACGCATCGACCCGCGTCAGGCCGAGCGATTTGCTGCGGTATTCGTCGCTTTCCAACTCAAATTTAGCCGCCGAATTCCCTTCCTGCACAAACGATTTCAGGACCCGGATGCCCGAAAATGCTTCCTGCACATAGGTCGAGAGCCGCGACAAACTCCGCTGAATCTCCTCCGACCGCTGAATGATGATGCTGTTGACAATATAAATTGCCACCGACAGAATGGGCAGCGGCAACAACACATAGAGCGACAGGCGGGCGTTGATGCTTACCATATAGGTGATAACCAGTATGAAAAGCACAATCAGGTTCAGCCCGTACATAATGCTCGGCCCCACATACATCCTGACTTTGCTGACATCTTCGGAGATGCGGGCCATCAGATCGCCGGTGTTGTGCTGGCGGTAGAAACTAAGCGGCAGGGTTTGGTAGTGGTTGTAAATATCGTTTTTCAGCTCGTACTCGATGTGACGCGACATAACAATGAGCGTTTGCCGGACCAGAAACAGAAAAAAGCCCTTCAGTAGAGCCAGCACCAGCGTGAGCATACCGAACAACAGCAGGCTAACGGCAAAAACGTCGTAGAGCGATGCCTGCAGGGGCGATTTATCGTAGAGGTAATAGAGGTCGAGGGTTTCGCGCACTAAGTCGAGCGCATACCGCACCAGCTGGGCCGGAAAAATGCCGAAGAGATTCGAGGCAACCGTAAAAACAGTGCCCCAGATCAGGTACCATTTATACTTGAAAAAGTATTTATTAAGGTAAGAAAGTGCTTTCACAAGGGACCAGACAACGTTTGATTTCTAACCGCCCCGATGATCGAAAAGTTGCAGGCGTTTGCCCGGACAAAGGCTGAACCGATTGGGTAATTCAGGGATTAAGGCGTATTTTTGCGGCTCCTTCGGGAATGTTCTTTTTTTTATCGGTAGCTCAGATAGCGGCATGTTGAACAGGCGATTACTCAGAATTAAGGTCATGCAGGCATTGTACGCCCTTCGGCAGGCCGAATCGTCCAACCAGCAATTAGCCCTCGACGGCATTACCGACCTCTTCCAGCCGGACCTCAACTCTATGCTGCCCCAGGATAAGCGGCAACTCGAAGGCTACCGAAAGCTCGCCGGGCTGCTTTTCGACGAAGCCATCAAAGCCAGCCTGCCCGCCCACGACGACGATGCCCCACCCACAGTGCTCAAAGCGGCCAACGACGGCTATTTATTTTATCAGACCCGGGGCAAAAAAGACCGGCAGCACCTCGCCCAGATGATGCTCAGGCAGGTCAACGGCATCTACGATGACTACCTGCGCGTGCTGACGCTGCTGATTGAGCTGGGTCAGGTGGCCCGCACCGACCGCGACCGTGTCTACCGCAACGTGGATGAGGTGCCGTTTCCCTTCGAGTCGGCACTGGACGACAACACCGTTATTCAGGCCCTGACCGCCTACGAGCCACTCCGCAACGAAGCCCTGCGGCACGGCATTTCGTGGGTCGATGAGGGCGTATTTGTGCGCAAAGCCCTGCGCGAAGCCCTCAAAACCGACGACACCTACCGGGCTTATTGCGGGCAGAAAACCCACTCCGCCGACGAAGATCAGGCACTGGTTCAGTATGTGCTGCGAACGCTGGTGTTCAAGCACGACGTTATCCGCGACTACCTGGCCGAAATTGACCTGAGCTGGGCCGAAAACAGCGATGTGGTACGGGGGCTGGCCATTAAAACGCTCAAATCGGCACAAAGTCCAACGGGTCTCAAACTCGAACCCCTAACCGACGACTGGGAAGAAGACGAACGATTCCTGAACACGCTGTACTTAGAATTCATTGAAAACGACGCTGACTATGAGCAACTCCTGTCCGACCAGCTTCAGAACTGGGATGTAGACCGGGTGGCCATGCTCGACAAAATTATTTTGAAACTGGCCGTTTGCGAGTTACTAAGTTTCCCAAACATTCCCGTTAAGGTAACCATTAATGAATATATCGAGCTGGCAAAAGTTTACAGTACGCCCAAAAGCGGTAAGTTTGTCAACGGAATTTTAGATAACCTGTCCGAGAAACTGCAAACATCGGGGCGGCTGCGCAAAAGCGGGCGCGGGTTGCTGGATAATAAGTAGCACTCGTTTTCGGTTTATGGGTTGTAGACCGCGTCATCACAAACGAACAACCTCTTAGTAACATGAGCAGAACTGGCCGTGATTTATTTTTTCTCCTGACCGGTGCCCTCGCCGGCACCACGCTGGGTGTGCTCTATGCGCCCGACAAAGGTGTTGTCGTTCGTGATCGGCTGTCGTTCCGACTCTCGAAATACCGCGAGCAGGTCGAACAGTTGTTGGCGCAGTTGTCCAACTCAACGGAATTACCCGAAAACCTCTCGAAAAACGAAGGCCAGCGCGTAGTCAACGATGCCCGCGAAAAAGCCGAACGGTTGCTCGAAGACGTGGACCGGCTGATGGCTCAGATCAAAAAACAAAACACCTGAAATCGTTCTTTTTTATTATGCACGTCAGAATTTGGGCAGGCATTGCCTTATTGAGTGGACTTGGTTATAGCCAGTTTAGCTGTGACAATCGGCAGCAGGCCCAAACTGCCAAAACAGACACATCGGAGAAGATGCCCAAAATCACGTTTGCCCAGGCGGGCATCTACGATTTTGGCACCCTCACCGAGGGCGACAC
>JAYVAP010000254.1:0-17785 GCA_043750915.1 Spirosoma sp.
CGAAATTGTGGAGGAAGGCGTTCAGGAAGTGGTCAGCCTGCTGAAAGAGTTTGACGAGATTAACGAAGCCTTTGGCGACCCCGATGCTGACTTCGACAAGCTGATTGCCCGGCAGGGGGAAGTGCAGGAAAAAATTGACCACCTCAACGGTTGGGAACTCGACCAGCAACTCGAACGGGCCATGGACGCGCTCCGCTGCCCACCGCCGGAGACAATAATCGACTACCTCTCCGGGGGCGAAAAACGGCGCGTGGCCCTGTGCCGCCTGCTACTCCGCCAACCCGATGTGCTCCTACTCGATGAACCCACCAACCACCTCGATGCCGAGTCCGTGCTGTGGCTCGAAGAACACCTTCGCCAGTATGCCGGCACGGTCATTGCCGTAACCCACGACCGCTATTTCTTAGACAACGTGGCGGGCTGGATTCTCGAACTCGACCGGGGCGAGGGCATTCCCTGGAAAGGCAACTATTCGTCGTGGTTGGAGCAGAAATCGAACCGACTGGCCAAAGAAGAAAAAACCGAATCGAAACGCCAGAAAACGCTCCAGCGCGAACTGGAATGGGTGCGTATGGCCCCCAAAGCCCGGCAGGCAAAGTCCAAAGCCCGCCTGGGAGCCTACGAAAAACTGCTGGACGAAGACAACCGCCAGAAAGACGAACGGCTCGAAATTTTCATCCCGTCCGGCCCGCGACTCGGTGCCAAAGTTATTGAGGCCGACGATGTGGCCAAAGCCTTCGGCGACCGGCTGCTGTTTGAGCACCTGGGTTTCCGGTTGCCGCAGGGCGGTATTGTGGGCATCATTGGCCCCAACGGCGCGGGTAAAACAACGCTGTTTAAACTCATCACGGGTCGCGACAAACCTGATGCCGGTACGTTCGACGTGGGCGAAACGGTGAAAGTTGCCTATGTCGATCAGGAACACGATGGACTGGACCCCAACAAAACGGTGTATGAGACCATTGCGGGCGGCAACGACTGGATCATGCTGGGCGGCAAACAGGCCAACGCCCGCGCCTACGTGAGCCGGTTCAACTTCGGCGGGGCCGATCAGGAAAAGAAAATAGGGGTGTTGTCGGGCGGGGAACGCAACCGCGTTCACCTGGCCATGACGCTCAAAGAAGGGGCCAACCTGCTGCTGCTCGATGAGCCAACCAACGACCTCGATATCAACACCTTGCGGGCACTGGAAGAGGGTTTGGAAAACTTTGCCGGTTGCGCCGTTGTCATCAGTCACGACCGCTGGTTTCTGGACCGCATTGCCACGCATATTCTGGCCTTCGAGGGCAACTCGCAGGTCTACTGGTTTGAGGGCAACTTCTCTGAATACGAAGAAAACCGGCGCAAAAGACTCGGCACCGACGCGACACCGACCAGGATTCGGTATAAGAAGCTGGGGTAGTCATGCCTAAACTGTATGAGTACTTCGGGATGGTGTTCTATTTCTACGCCACCGAGCACCTGCCAATTCACGTCCATGCTAAGTTCGGGAACTACGGAACAATTTTCGAACTGATCTATGAGGATGGTGAATTGGCAGATGTAAAACAACGTTCATCGGGTAGTGGCCCACCACTACCCGTAAGTATGCCCGCACAGGAACACCCAACGCTCGACGAAATTAATTTATCGGCACAAGCAGATTCGACGGATTAACGGACAAATTCGTTTGTTTTCAAGTAAAACGACCGCGTCTGACTGTGATTCGTTTATGCTTCAGCAGGTATCCCACGAATTGTCGGTGAATTCCGCGCAGTTGTTCGGGCCGTTACGCTCATTTACGGTGAGCGTTAATTTTCGTAAAGCCAACAAATTCAACCCCCACAGGTGAACAGAAAACGCTGCGTGAACAAGGCGTTAACCCTTATCCAATAGCCTGAGCCAAATCCTGAATCAGGTCTTCTGCGTCTTCAATGCCCACGCTGAGCCGGATGAGCGTGTCTTTCAGGCCGTTTCGGTCGCGTTCTTCTTTGGGAATGCTGGCATGGGTCATGCTGGCCGGGTGGGTACATAATGACTCGACACCGCCCAGCGACTCGGCCAGAGAAAACACCAAAAAACTTTCCATCACCCGCATCGCATCATCCATGCGGTCGCCGGCCAGCTCAAAAGACAGCATCCCGCCAAAGCCGCGCATCTGCCGTTTGGCTAATTCGTGGCCGGGGTGCGTGGGCAAACCGGGATAGTGAACCTGACTTACTTTGGGGTGCTGTTGCAGGTACTGCGTAACCTTGAGGGCGTTTTCGCAGTGGCGTTCCATGCGGACGTGCAGGGTTTTTATGCCCCGCAGCACCAGAAAACAATCCTGTGGTCCCGGCACGGCTCCGCAGGCGTTTTGGATGAAGGCCAGCCGCTGCGCCGTTTCGTCGTCATTCAGGACAATGGCCCCCATGACCGTGTCCGAGTGGCCACCGAGGTATTTGGTGACCGAGTGCAGAACGATGTCGGCCCCCATATCGAGTGGATTCTGAAGATAAGGCGACGCAAATGTGTTGTCGACAACCAGCTGAATGCCGCGTGGTTTGGTGATGGCCGCAATAGCGGCAATGTCGACCAGCCGAAGCAGCGGATTTGTGGGGGTTTCTATCCAGACCATCCTGGTGCGGCCTGGCGATTCGACGGGCGTGAGAGCCGCTTCCAGCTTGGCCGGATCAGACAGGTCGACGAAGGTGAATTTAAGGCCAAACTCGGCAAAAACGCGCACCATAATTCGGTAGGTACCGCCGTAGAGGTCGTTGCTGGCAATAATCTCATCGCCGGGCCGGAACAGTTTCAGGATGGCATCCGTTGCGGCTAAACCCGATGCGTAGCAAATACCGTGTTTACCGTTTTCGAGGGCAGCGAGGTTATTTTGCAACACCGTCCGGGTGGGGTTCTGCGTCCGGGCGTATTCGTAGCCTTTGTGCTTGCCCGGCGACTCCTGCACGTAAGTTGAGGTTTGGTAAATGGGCGTCATGATGGCCCCCGTTGTGGGGTCCGGCTCAATACCGGCATGGATGGCTTTTGTTGCAAATTTCATGTGCGAAGATAGCCATTGTCGCCCTGACTTCAGTCCGCATTACCGAATACCACGCCCTTTTTTCCGTTATTCAGGCTGTGAAGCACCCTACTCTCCAAAAATTTACCGGTCCCGCTCTGGCGGGTGTTCTGTTGTCGGTGCTGCCGATTGTGTTTACGTCGGTGCTAACTTACTACGCCATCGTTCACGAATCGGCCATCAGGTCGCTCACGGGTCGGCAATGGGCAGCTCTGACCGTGGCTTTTGCCATCACATCGGCCGGTTTGACACCCCCCACTATTCTGGCCCTTATTTTTGGGTATTTTCTGGGCTGGCAGGCCATATTACCCTTATTTGTTATCAACTTCGGCGGCATCTTATTTATCAACGGCATCGTGCGCTGGTTGGATCACGACCGATTTTTGCGGTTTTTGGGTCAGAATCCCAAAGCACAATCGGTGCTGGACCGAATTCTGAACAAAGAGCTGGAGGTCATATTTTTCGCCAAGCTGTCGCCCATCCTTCCCTTTGGCCTGACCAACCTGCTGTTTGCCCTGTCGGGGGCGAAACTAAAGAACATTCTGCTCGGTGGCTTTTTAGGGATGACCCCCCGGACGCTGCTGGCAATCTGGTCGGGTCGGGAAGCCCGCGAAATCAGCACGCTGCTTGAGAACCCAAACCAGAGCATCTGGGGTCAGGTTATTATTGCCCTGCTGGTGCTGGCTTCTATTGCCGGACTTTGGCAGGTGCTCCGGCGTGCCGGGAAAGCCCGTGGCTGAGATTGCCAGTCCCTCCTGCTCATTTCCGCAACGCCCGCATTGTCAGGTCGATCAGGTGGGTATGGCCCGTTTTCAGCACTGTCAGTTCGTAGTGATGCAGGCAATTTTTGAGGGGTCCAATGTAGGTGCCCGGCACAATCCGGTCGAAAGCACCGGTAAAAAACCGCACCCGCACCGGGCAGTGATTCAGCAGCGCAGCCACGCCCGGAATGTCGGGATAAATGTGCCGAAACCGGGTCCAGACGTTATAGACCAATTTCCGTTGCGCAGCCGTGCTGAGCGATAGTTCGGCGAAGCGCATGGCCGTTCGGTTGAGCAACCCCATCCGCACCAGCGCGTGACCCACGTGGTTGAGCACCGACAGATGGCGCAGTCCATAGCGCAGCACCCACCGTCCCAGGGGGGTGGTTGTGCCCAGCCGGTACCAGATACTGCGCGTGATGCCGTCCGGCGCAATCAGTATCAACTGCTGAATACGGTCGGCAAAGGCTTCGACTAAGGCCAGGGCAAAGCGTCCCCCCAAGCTAAACCCCAGCAACGAGAAGGTATGGATGTGCCGGTTTGCCAGAAAAGCCCCCATCAATGTTTGCCAGCCCGTTTTGGTCAGGAGTTGATCAGACGTGTACTGGCTGTGGCCATGAAAGAAAAGATCGATGGCCACAATGGTGAACCGATCGTCGCTCGTTTCGTTTAGTGAACAGAAAACGCGCCCATCCTGTCCAAAACCATGAAACGCGATCAGGACAGACGGGCCGTGGCCAATTAAACGGTAGGCCAGTCGGTGGCCCCCGAAATCGAAAAATAAAACTTCGCTTGCTACGGTCATCGTGGCAAAATTGCACAAAATCACCCTGCCTATGCAAACATTTGCTACCCTGGCCGACTTTTCAGCCCACGCCGGACAGTCGCTCGGCGAAACCGATTATATGATTATCACGCAGGAAATGGTCGATGGATTTGCGCAGGCAACCGGCGACCACCAGTGGATTCATACCGACCCCGAACGGGCCACCCGCGAATCGCCCTACAAAACGCCCGTTGCCCACGGTTTTCTGACGCTCTCACTGGCACCCAAACTGATGGCCGACATGTACCGGATCGAATCGGTCAGGATGGGTGTCAACTACGGGGCCAACAAGATCCGGTTCACTGGTGCCGTTCCCGTGGGGAGTCGTTTGCGCATGAAAGCCTGGCTGCACCATGCCGAAGTCAAGCATACCAACGAAGCCACGCCGGGTGTGAGGGCCATTATCGAATGCGTTTTTGAGGTAGAGGGTGCCACCAAACCCGCCTGCGTGGCCGAACTGATTACGTTGCTGTTTGAGTAACCGCTTAGTTAAACCCGTATGCCTGCATAGCATTCAGGCCCATATTTCCTGCACAGGTTCACCGGGCTGGTATCTGAGGACTATGTAGCAGGTTCATCGATATGCCAACGCAGCAATGGCCGTAATCGGGAGAGGCTATAGAATCGCCCCTTCAACGAGTAGCCTTAGGTACAGTGTACATTGATCCATTTGTTTTTACGGATGGCTCCCCTCGAATCGTAGTGATACAACAGCTTATCAGCCCCAAAAAAGTAGTCCGGGAATCCCGCTATACCCCAAACACGACTGGTTAGTAAAGTGACTGTAATCTTTTTGGGCCATTCTCTTGCGCCATAAAGGCAAATTATGTAATCTTGTCTTGAGAAAGCAAACAGGCTGTATATGTAGGCTGGCGTACTGAATTAAGCTATAACTAACTAACATTCAGCTTGTTGTGGCTCAATAAACTTTCATATAATAGTATGTTGGGTGTTCTCTCATCAAGGGCTTGTTTGCCAGTGTCCGGGCGACAGGTTACAGACTGTAGCAGTCAAGTTTTTGCCTGTTTAGTGGGTTGCGGTTGACAGGCCAGCCGCCTGACAGTCAGTATTTTATTGTGCAGGGCAGCGTCTTGGCGATAGGCAGCGCGTCTCGACAGCCAGGCTTGACAAGGCTCGGCATAAAGATTTAGAAGTGCGTTGTTCAACATTACAGTTGCTATCAATAGGCACAAAAACATTGACAAATACGTTTAACAGGCTGTTAGCCAAATGTAGAAAAGTATATATTTTACGGGCCTTTAAAGACATAGATTATGTGGCTAAAATACATCTCACAGGAGTATAGGTCAGTTACTGACTTGACAAATATACCACTCGCTAAGACAGATTATTATGATATTACTACGCTCAAGTATTTGTTTTCTTTTGAGAGTTTACTGAAAGGCCCGAGACTTATAAACACCATAAATGTTATACTACTTGAGGAAAAATACAACATTAAACTCAATACTACTTTGGTTCACTCACCTGCTTCAGCATATTTATTAAATGAACTGGAAAGTAAAAGTGTATTAATTACTATTGAAAACGCTGGCGTAAAATTTAGGCAGTTATGGGATAGTTCTATACACGACGATGTAGAGAAAACGGGTTATGTAGTCTTTGACGGAAATAACCGGCATCTGTATTTTCAGCAAATAGCGGTTAAAGGTGCAACTGCTTTTGAAGCTCCTGACCCTTACCAAGCCGGGCAAAGTTTGAGTTACAACACCACAGTTATTGCCAATGTTCACACGCACCCGAAGGAACATGAGAGTTTGGGGAAACGCCTGAAAGCTAATCCCAGCAAACGAGTCGATGATGCCTACAACTTCGAGTTTCAATACACGAGAAAAGTTGGAACGCAGGAACTTGGCGACGGTCTCAGTGCGGGTAGTCGTAACACGTCGCGCTATACGATCAGCAAATTCAATATTGACTTTTTTAGTCCAAAGGGACGCGGAGCTAGCGTCAACAATATTGCGCCTGCACTCAGCCTATTTAGCAACGAGTTTAACCTGCTTAAACACGCCTTAGAGATATATTCGGGCAAACGCCGATAAAGTCGATGAAAACTTACTTACTTTTTTTAATCGCTCTATCCTACTTCATCTCGTGTCAGCAAATACAGCGGACTGACTCTCAGCAAGTAAGCACCCCAATTTATCTTGACGTGAGTAAGCGGAGCGCAGTGACAATTGACTCTTTGCTGGGTGATCGAGCAGTATCAGGTGCATTGGTGTTCAATGCGGGTACGGATTCAATCACAAGTTTTCCGATAATTGGCATTACATTATCGATTGTACCTCCAGGCGGAAAAATAAAATCTGAACTAGTCCAAAAGACAAACCGTTTTCTACGTATCAATGAGCGACTGATACCAGTTATTTTCCCAATGGAAGATATTTTATATCAGCCTAAAAACTACCTTATTGAAGATAAGAATTTTCATTTCGTTCTGCTGCACCTAAATATTAATAAAGACCTAATTGAGTTCGAGGACTGGGACGAGTCAATGCATAATTAGTATAGGATGCTGTAACGTATGAAATACGTGACCATATATCTATAACTAAAATTTATTGACATAATTTTCTGTATATCTTGCCAAATGTGGAACCTCGGTTAACAAATCAACTGATCCGAAAAGCTAGGTTTTAGAATGTGTTGGGGAATTATAAGTCATTTTTATACAGATATTTAGTCGAAATTCATTGATTTCCAGTCGCCTGACGATTGAATAGATACAATCTTGGGTTTTCAAAATCATCTACGTTAAAATCTGAAGGCTCATAAAATCACATCTGCTTGGTTAAGTCACTGAAAATGAGAATACTAAAATCCCCCAACACGTTCTTAGGCTTGGGGGGCGCGTTCGTGCGACAGCCTGAATGCCCCGAAAGTTTGGGTTATGGGGTAGGTTCTCGGCGAGAGACAGAACATCTCGACAGCCAGCCTTTTAAATTGAGTAAACAACACTATTCATAAATCTACAAGTATGCTTGAATTCAAGTTTTAAGTGCAATTCCCTGTTTTAGAGCAAACTGAATGGGTGTACACAAACCCGCCTGCGTGGCCGAACTGATTGTGCTGCTGTTCGAGTAGTGGCCGGGTCGGCCCAATGGTATGTGTGCATACGGTTCGTTCGACTTTTTGTACCTTTGTTTCATTGGTAATAAACAAAACGTCTAACCAAAACACCATTCAGATGGCAACGGCAACGCTGGCGTTACAGGGATTGAATTTTAACTTGTCGGAAGAGCACCTGGCGGTGCAGGAAGCGGCCCGTGATTTTGCGCAGAATGAGTTGCTGCCCGGCATTGTTGAGCGCGACAACGAAGCCCGGTTTCCGGCTGCGCAGGTTAAACGCATGGGCGAGTTGGGTTTCCTGGGCATGATGGTTTCGCCCGAGTACGGCGGGGGTGGCATGGATACGGTTGCGTACGTGCTGGCGATGGAAGAAATCTCCAAAGTCGATGCGTCGGCCTCAGTTATTATGTCGGTCAATAATTCGCTGGTCTGCTATGGCATCGAAGCATACGGTTCGGAGGAGCAAAAGCAAGCGTATCTGACCCGCTTAGCCACCGGCGAAACCATTGGCGCGTTCTGCCTGTCGGAGCCAGAAGCGGGTTCTGATGCCACCTCACAAGCTACCACCGCCGAAGACAAGGGCGACTATTATTTGCTCAACGGCACCAAAAACTGGATCACCAACGGCAACTCATCGGGCATCTGCTTAGTAGTTGCGCAAACCGACCGCGAGAAAAAACACCGGGGCATCAACTGCCTGATCGTGGAAAAAGGCCTGCCAGGTTTTGTGGTGGGTAAAAAAGAAGATAAAATGGGCATCCGGTCGTCGGATACGCACTCGCTGCTGTTTACGGATGTGAAGGTGCCCAAAGCCAACCGCATTGGGCCTGATGGGTTTGGTTTTAAGTTTGCCATGTCGACACTCAATGGCGGGCGCATCGGCATTGCCGCCCAGGCGTTGGGCATTGCCGCCGGGGCCTACGAGCTGGCCCTCAGATACAGCCAGGAACGCCGGGCTTTTGGCAAGCAAATCTTCGACCACCAGGCCATTCAGTTCAAGCTGGCCGAAATGGCGACGAAAATAGAAGCGGCCCGTCTACTGGTCTACAAAGCGGCCCGGTTTAAGGACGAAGGCCGGGATTATGTGCAGGCCGCTGCCATGGCCAAGCTCTTTGCTTCGGACGTGGCGATGTGGGCAACCACCGAGGCCGTGCAAATTCACGGTGGCTATGGCTACGTGAAAGAGTTCCACGTTGAGCGGATGATGCGCGATGCAAAAATCACGCAGATTTATGAGGGTACGTCAGAAATCCAAAAATTAGTGATCGCCCGGGAGCTTGTTCGCTGAGGTATTTCTCAGATAAATAGATTTTTTTTAGGGGTAGAGTGCGTGTTCCGGGCGGATATGCACTCTTTTTTTTGCGTCAGGAAATTTTTATACATGTATTAGTTTTGTACAATTTATTAGTTTTGTGCAACTTTGGGCATCGAAACAACTTAGAGACCCCCCTTTCTGTTATGGAAGACTACAATAAAATTATCGAATCGCTGGGCGTTAAGTTTATCAAGGCCCGTAATATCCGGATTCTCCAGCCCATTACGATCAAAAACTTCTACGATGTGGAGAACACGCTGCTGATTCTCTACAACGGCGAAGTGTCTATCGGCGACGAACGAACGAAGGTAAACGTGGGGGATATGCTCTTTATTCCGGGCGGCAAGCACGTGACCGTTACCTACGGCGACCCCTCGAATCCTAAGGGCGTGTCGAATGAGGAGTTTATGACCCACCGGGAATCCTATTGGGAGGGCAACCACGACGCTAAGCTGATTGGACACCTGCCCAATTCATTTGGCTACGTATCGTTTGAGGCAAAAGTGTTCGACTCGGTCAACTTCTTCAACTCGCTCGATGTGCCGCCGTTCATTATCAAGCGGGAGGAGCACCTGGCCAACACCATCGATCAGATTCTGGCCGAAGACATGACCGATCTGGCCGGAAAAGGGCGTATTATCAAGATCAAGACCGAGGAGATCGTGATCGAAGTGGTTCGCTACATTCTCAAGAACCGCCTGTTTGTGGAGCAGCTCGTTACCAACAGCACTTACTTCAAAGACCCGCGCCTGATCGATATTTTTGCCTACATCAAAGAAAACCTCGGTGGCGATCTCTCCAACAAAATACTGGCCAACGTCGCCAACGTGTCGGAAGATTATGTGGGGCAGTATTTTAAAATGCTCACCGGCATCAACCCCCAGGATTACATCGAATACCAGCGGATGGAAGCGGCCGTTGGCCTGTTGCGAACCAGCAAAAAGAGTATCCGCGCCATTGGGGCCGAGGTTGGCTACAAAGACACTGCCTATTTCTGCCGGCGGTTCAAAATGATGTTTGGCATCCCGGCCGGTAAAATGCGCCGGCGTGAGTCGCTGATGAACGTATAAAAAAACAGCCGCCTGTAGCGGATGTGCTCCCTACAGGCGGCTGTTTTACAAACGCTTTTCACTGCATGTCTACCTCGATGGGCAACGTATAGAGAGCGGAAACGGATTGGCCGTTGACCTGGGCGGGCCGCCAGCGGGGCATTTTTTCGACGGCGGCAATGATAGTTGCCATAAACGCCTGCATCCCCTTTTGCCGGTCTTTGCCAAGCGGTTTAGTGATAACCCGAACGTCGCGCACCGCCCCCAATTTGTCGATGATGAAACGGGCGGCCACCGGCCCGGTACTGTAGTTCCGGCGCATGAGCGAACTGGGAAACCGGATGTTATCGGCTAGATACTGGTTCAGTGCTGCGTTCCCGCCCGGAAACGCCGGTTGTTGATCCACCGTGGTGTAAATCAGTTCATTGCGAATTTGTGCAGCCGTAGTTTCAGGAACAATCAGGTCGGCTAATAACAAACCCATCAGCAGCAACGCGGCATTCAATGAGCGTTTCATAGATTAGGCCCGAATGGCTGACCGGTTAAATTCGTGGATGACCATTGACAGTTGCGGCAACAGATCGGGGTCTTCTTCAATTCCGTTTCCAACCACAATTAAATCTGCTCCGGCTTTCAGGGCTTCGTAGGCTTTTTCGCCGGTGTCGATGCCGCCACCAACAATCAGGGGCGTGTCTACCACGGCCCGTACCGACGCGATTATGGCGGGCGGCACCGGGCGACGTGCGCCACTGCCCGCGTCTAAATACATTAGTTGCAGCCCCAGCATTTCGCCCGCCATGGCCGTGCAGGCCGCCACACCGGGTTTATCGGCGGGCAGCGGCATTGTTCCACTAATGTAGGAAACAGTCGTCTGTGTGCCACTATCGATGAGCATATAGCCGGTGGGCAGAATTTCCAGGCCGCTTTTTTTCAGGAGTGGCGCGGCAATAACGTGCTGACCGATCAGGAATTCGGGGTTGCGGCCCGAAATGAGCGACAAAAAGAGGATAGCATCCGCCGAGGGTTCGATATGCAGCGGATTGCCAGGAAATAATACGACCGGTGTGGTAGTGTGCTGGCGAATGCGGGCAATAACGTCTTTGTGAACGTAATGGGTAACCAAGCTGCCGCCTACCAGAAAAAAGTCGACCGGATAGTCGATAGTATGGGCGAGCAGGGCAGTAAGCGCGTCTTGCCCGACCTTATCCGGGTCGAGCAAGACGGCAAGCGATTTCTGACCGGATTCTTTGCGGCTACGAAGTGTAGTCAACAGGCTCGGTTGGGGCCTTTTCGTGGTATTCCGTTGGCTCGGCTGCTGGGTTGATGGCATTGTTAGTACGGATACGGCTCAAAAATCCGGAAAGTTGCTCGCGGGCGATATTGGTCAGGATGGAGGTTACTAAGCCCCCAATCAATCCACTCGCGGCTGCGGACCGTTGCGTTTCGTTGCTTTGTTTTCTAATGGCCCGACGGGTGGACACGGGTGCGTCATCGTTCTGATCATACGCACTGCTGAAATCATCGTCGTCGTCCGGCTCACCGTATTTTTCGGCGTAGCGATATTCGTCAGACTTAGGCAGAATAGCATTGGCAACCAAATATACGGCTAAAGCAACACCTGCCACAACCGCAGCCGTTTTGCCAACTTGGTTAGCGTCGCCTTTTATAGCTTCGACACTGTCTGAGATCGATGATTTGAATCGCTCGGTGGCGGCCATCAACTGTGCCCGGCGAGCTGTTGTGTCGGCGAAAGGTACTTTGGGGTCTTCCATGTGAATGGGTTTTATAGCTTGTTTGTTAAAAGAAAATTATTTTTTTAAGGTCTGAACATCAGCAGACTACGCTTTATCTACGACTGCTCTCTGTAGCCACCCGTTTCGTTGATGGATGCCCGGGTGTGGGCCATCAGTTCCTGAACGGCATCCGATTTTTCCTCCACCTTTTTTTCCTGGCTCTTTTTAAGGGCACTGTAAGCGGCAACCCGAATTTTCGATTTGAAAATATCTTTTGCGGCTATCCAGATAATCATCAGCAATAAAAAGAAGGCGGCCACAATCAGAAATCCAATGTAACGGCTATTCGTCAACTCATTCAGATAAGCGGCCAACAGGCTGAAAACAAAGATTGTGGTCATGGTACCAAGCAGTGCCAGCACGATACTGTGGATGCCAACGACAACGCCCTCCTCCAGTTTGCCGCGTGTTTCGAGTGTGAATAACTCAATGCGTGCTTCTAAGTAGCGAAATATATTTTCCCGAATTTCCTCCAAACGTTCCATCATAATCGTAAGCATTTAGGTTTACTGCCCTGCCCTATCTACAAAAAAAGGTCCAATTTGTTTGAAAAATAGGCATCACTTTCTGTTTTGGCCCATTTTGTAGCCAAAAATACGGATTTGCACGACATATTCCGGCCACCTCGCCCGGCTGCACTACAGAGGGGAGCACCTTATATTGACTTGTAGGTTGAGAATTAGTAACAGCTTTCTGGGAAAAAAGCCCGTTTATTCGTCTTCATTACCACTTGGTAGCCTATGAAGCTGGTTTTGACGAAGGTGTAGCTATGGGACAACCGGGCGGGCATCCGAAAAGATCATGGGCCGGTTCACACCGGGAGGTGTTACGAAAACGGTGTTGGAAAGGGGAGGTTTCCGGTCAAACAGCTTTGGCGAAATCACCACCAAAACTGTTTGGCCGGAAATAAGTCAGGAATAGTCAGGTTCCGGGCTGGTATGCTGATTATTATCAGCCGACAAATCCGTCATGCGGCACAAAACAGTACTTAGTTCGACTGCCGCAGTTTGGCTTCAATCGTTTGCTGCGTGTGTGGCACGGCACGAAGCCGCTCTTTCGGGATCAGCTTACCCGTGTCCTTGCAGATGCCGTAGGTGCCGTTTTTGATGCGTACCAGGGCGGCATCCAGCTGCTGGGTAAACTTTTGCAGGCGGGCCGCCAACTGATTCAGGTTTTCGCGTTCGCTGGTGTCGGCACCATCTTCGAGGGCTTTGGAGTTGCCCGAGGTGTTGTCCGTACCGCTGTCATTGCGCTTACTGAGCGTTTCTTTGATATAGTTCAATTCGCTGCGGGTGGCATCGAGTTTGCGCGTGATGAGTTCGGCGAACTCCCGGAGGTCTTCTTCTGAATAACGTTTCTTTTCTTCCTGAACCATATCGGTTAGCTGTATCAGGTGACGGGCTAAATACAGCCGCGAAATTAGCCAATTTCAGATTGATTTTCAAGGGAATGCGCCACAAACTTAGCCGAGCGGTTTTTTTACTAAGTGAGGAATAAGCCATTTCCCCAATTAAAATTCGGCCTTATCGATGAGGACTAAGGGACAATTTTGACCTTTTGCGCGAACGGAGATGATTATACGGGTGCAGTTTCTTAGATTAATCTTAGAAAAAATATACTTTTCGTACTATCGCTATTGTTTCATTAAGTTTGCAACGCACTTTGTTGTCATTTTCAGTTTACAGACAAAAGTTATGGCTATGGCATATATCGAACCAGCCCCGATAAAAGATAGAGAAAACCCCCTTCAGTCAATGATGTCGCGTTTCGACGCAGCCGCCCGGATGCTGGGCATTTCCGACGAGATGTACGACATTCTGAAAGTGCCGGCCCGGCAGGTTATCGTTGGCCTGCCCGTTACAATGGACAACGGCAGCATCCGCGTTTTTGAGGGATACCGCGTTATTCATTCCAATATTTTAGGACCCTCTAAAGGCGGCATCCGGCTCGATCCCGGCGTTCACCTCGACGAAGTGCGTGCGCTGGCTGCCTGGATGACCTGGAAATGTGCCGTTGTCGATATCCCCTACGGTGGGGCCAAAGGCGGTATCGCCTGCAACCCGCGCGAGATGTCGGCGGGCGAAATAGAGCGGCTCATCCGCAGCTATACCGTGGCCATGCTCGACGTGTTCGGCCCCGACCGCGATATTCCGGCTCCCGACATGGGCACCGGTCCCCGCGAGATGGCCTGGATCGTGGACGAATACTCGAAGGCCAAAGGCATGACCGTTAATAATGTGGTAACGGGCAAACCGCTCGTGCTGGGCGGTTCGCTGGGCCGCACCGAAGCCACGGGGCGGGGCGTAACGGTGGCCGCGCTGGCGGCCATGGACAAACTCCGCATGAACCCCTACCGCACCACAGCCGCCATTCAGGGTTTTGGCAACGTAGGTTCTTTTGCCGCCGAACTGCTCCACGAACGGGGCGTAACGGTGGTGGCCGTCAGCGACATATCCGGCGGTTATTACAACGCAGCGGGCATCGACATTACGGCCGCCGTTACCTACCGGAATGCCAACAAAGGCACGCTGGACGGTTTTGGCGGAGCCGAAAAAATCTCGAACGAAGAACTGCTTTCGCTGGCAGTAGATGTGCTGGTGCCGGCCGCCAAAGAAGACGTTATCACCGACGACAACGCCGGGGCGATTCAGGCCCGCATGATTGTGGAAGGTGCCAACGGCCCAACATCGGCCTCGGCCGATGAAATCATCAACAGCAAAGGTATTTTGGTGGTGCCCGATATTCTGGCCAACGCCGGGGGCGTTACGGTGTCTTATTTCGAGTGGGTGCAAAACCGCATCGGCTACAAGTGGACACTCGACCGCATCAACCGCCGGGCCGACCGGGTGATGAAAGATGCTTTCGACCGTGTTTTCGAGACATCGCAGAAGTATCAGGTGCCCATGCGGCTCGCTGCCTACATTGTAGCCATCGATAAAGTAGCCAGCACCTACAAATTTCGGGGTGGGTATTAGGGCATACGTTTGTAGTTTGTGGTTTGTGGTTGTTCCTTTGTTGTTGTAAATTATGACGGGCAGCCGCAAACCGCTGCAAACCACAAACCACCCATCGACATGCGCTTACACCGTGAAGGAAATACCATCATGCTCACAACGGGCCTTGTTCTGCTAACGCTGAACCTGCTCGCTGCCTTTTATTTATTTTCCGACAACACAACGGCTACCATACTACTGGCTCTGGCCAGCCTGGTGGTGTTTGTGCTGGTGGTGCAGTTTTTTCGCATCCCAAACCGCCTGCTCACCACGGGCGATACGCAGGTGATTGCCCCCGCCGATGGGACCATCGTTGTGATTGAAGAAACCGAGGAAGGCGAGTATTTTAAGGCCCGTCGGCGGCAGATTTCCATTTTCATGTCGCCCCTCAATGTTCACGTCAACCGCAATCCGGTGTCGGGCATCGTCCGGTATTTCAAATACTATCCGGGCAAATACTTAGTGGCGTGGCACCCCAAGTCGAGCACCGAAAACGAGCGCACAACGGTCGTGATCGAATTGGCGGGCGGGGTGCAGGTGCTGATGCGTCAGATTGCCGGTGCAGTGGCCCGCCGGATTATCTGGTACGTGAAAGAAGGGCAACCCGTTGAACAGGGTCAGGAAATGGGTTTTATCAAGTTCGGCTCGCGCGTTGACTTGTATCTTCCCCTCAATGCCGAGATACTGGTAAAAATCGGTGACCGCACCAAAGGGGGCGTTACGGTGCTGGCCGAGTTGAAATAAAATTAGGCTGGCTACGGCTTTTTACCCACAAAAAGGCTCTCCCGAACGTTCGGGAGAGCCTTTTTGTGGTACATAACAATCAAGAGATCACTTACATATCGAAAAGCATCCGGGCGGGATCTTCCAGAATTTGCTTTACCCGAACCAGAAAACTGACCGATTCTTTACCGTCGATAATACGGTGGTCGTAAGACAGGGCCACGTACATAATGGGGCGAACCACAATCTCGCCGTTGACGACGACCGCCCGCTCAACGATGTTGTGCATACCCAAAATGGCCGACTGCGGGGCGTTGATGATGGGGGTCGACAGCATGGAACCAAACGTGCCACCGTTGGTGATGGTAAACGTTCCGCCCGTCATCTGCTCAATGGTCAGCTTATTGTCGCGGGCTAAGCCAGCCAGCCTGACAATTTCCTGCTCGATCTGTGCGAAACTCAGCTGCTCAGCATTCCGAATCACCGGCACCACCAGACCCCGTTCGGTCGATACGGCAATTGACACGTCGCAGAAATCATTAAAAATCATGCTCTCGCCGTCGATCTGGGCATTTACCGCCGGGAATTCTTTCAGCGCAATGCAAACGGCTTTCGTGAAGAACGACATGAAGCCGAGACCAACGCCGTTTTTCTCCTTAAACTTATCTTTGTACTTATTGCGCAGGTCCATCACCGGCTTCATATCCACCTCGTTGAAGGTAGTCAGCATGGCCGTTTCGTTCTTAACGGCTACCAGCCGACGGGCAATGGTCCGGCGCAGAGAGGTCATTTTTTCGCGACGCTGTGCCCGTTCGCCGGTCATAACCGGTGCCGGGGCCACCTTTGCCGGAGCAGTTTGCACGGGTTTGGCCGCTGGTATTGGTGCGGCCTGGGTTGGTATGGACACGGCATTTATGGCATCTTCCTTGGTTAGGCGGCCACCCACGCCCGTGCCCTGCACCTGCTGCGCCGGAATGCCTTTCTCGTCTAATATTTTAGCCGCTGCGGGCGACGGATGATGGGCTGCATATCCGTTTTGGCCGGTTTGTGCCGGTTCTGCGGCTGGCAATGGCTGCGCCGGAGGGGTTTGCGCGGGCGCGGCAACAGCGGCACCCGTTTCAATTCGGGCAATCAGTGCGCCAATGGCCAGGGTTTCGCCCGCCTGCGCCACAATACGGAGCGTACCTGCGGCTTCGGCAGGCAGCTCGAAAGTGGCTTTGTCCGATTCAAGTTCGCACAGCACTTCGTCCAGCGCAACCTGGTCACCATCTTTCTTACTCCACGAGGCAATGGTCACCTCCGTTACCGATTCGCCAACCGCCGGAACATTCATCTCAATCACGTTCGCGCGAGCCGGGACATTGGTTGCCGCCGGTTCGGCAACGGGCTGAAGCGCGGGCGCAGGGTCTTGCGATGGCCTACTGTCTGGCTCAGCGGCAGCCGGGGTTTGGGCTTTGGCTGGCTCAGCGGCCACCGGCGCAGGCGAGTTACTGCCACCCTCGTCGATGGTGCAGATGCTGGCTCCAATGGGGAGTACATCGCCTTCCTGGGCGAGAATATGCAGAATACCGTTGGCTTCGGCTGTCAGCTCAAACGTTGCTTTGTCGGAATCGAGACCGCACAAAACATCGTCCATTTTCACCTGATCTCCTTCTTTCTTGTACCACGTGCCAACGGTAACTTCGGTAATGGATTCCCCCACAGCGGGGATTTTCATGTCAACAGCCATTTTTTTAAAGTTTATGGGTTAGGCTTTTCGGTTTTGATTTCCCGCCGGGACGGACGGACCGCAATCCTGAACGCCCCACCCAATTAGTCAAACGCTCTCCGAACAATGTCGGCCTGTTCCTTGGTATGTATTTTGGCATATCCGGTAGCGGGCGACGCAGCGGCATCGCGCGAGATTACCCGCATGGTCATCGACAAAACAGGATGCTGGCCCGCCGTTACGCGCAGCAGGTAGCCCCAGTAGCCCATGTTTTCGGGTTCTTCCTGCACCCAGATGATTTCGGCTTTCCGGTATTGACCCAGTTCAGCTTCCAGTTGTTTCACGGGCAAAGGAGACAGCTGCTCGAGCCTGACGATAGCCACGTCGTCGCGCTGGTCGGCCTGCTGTTTATCGAGCAAGTCATAATAAACTTTGCCGGAGCAGAGCAGCACGCGTTTCACCTTTTTGGCCTGCGCGTAGGCATCGCCCA
>JAYVAP010000255.1:0-6813 GCA_043750915.1 Spirosoma sp.
GAACCGCAAATCGCGCCGGCCTTTCATGTTGTTGGCGGCCACAAAGAGCTTGTCAGAGCAGAGTTTGGTGGCTCCGTAGAGGTTAATGGGCGCGGCCGCTTTGTCGGTCGATAGGGCCACCACGCGTTGCACGCCGTTGTCCAGAGCCGCGTTGATGACATTTTCGGCCCCAAAGACGTTGGTTTTAATGCACTCCATGGGGTTGTATTCGGCGGCTGGCACCTGTTTCAGGGCGGCCGCATGAACGATGATGTCGATGCCTTCGCAGGCGCGTTTCAGCCGCTCCCCGTCGCGCACGTCGCCAATGAAAAAGCGGATGGATTTATACTGCGCCGACGGGTAATACTGCGCCATCTCGAACTGTTTGAGTTCGTCGCGCGAAAAAATAACGACCCGTTTCACGGCGGGAAAACGCTGGTACACCATATCCACGAATTTCTTGCCGAAGGAGCCGGTGCCGCCCGTAATAAGAATAGATTTATTGGTCAGATCAAGCATAATTTTTTGGTTATGGATGTTAATCGACGGTTACGCGGTCAAACGCGTCGATGTAACTTTTTGCGCTGGCGTTCAGGATTTTAACGCCCCGGTGATCGGCGTAGTCGCGCAGGATTTCGTATCCCCGGAATACCTTGTGTAACGATAAAAACTGCGATGCCATTGAAAACGTGCGCTGCCGGTGCTTATCCTGATAAACGGGTTCGTGGCGCACATCGGCCGGCTTATCGTAGAAATGTATTTGTTTGATTAACAACTGATTTTGCTCGTCCAGGCGAATCTGTTCGTGCCACGACGTATCGGCTCCGAACAAATAAACAGTGTCGAACGCCCGGTTCACCATCAGCGTCAGGGCGGCCACCAGCACTGTTTGCGCCCGGGGCATGGCCAGCCCGCTGGCAAAAAGCCAATGGGTGAGCCAGTGAAAGCCGGTGGCAATGGTGTAGTTAAAAAACACGACCCGAATCTGGGGATTGCCCTGCCCGATCTGCCCCATCAAATAGGAGCCCCTGGCAAAGTGGGGCACATAAAGCACCATCGGCCAGTCGACCTGTTCCACAAAAACGGCCAGCGTCTGCCGAATGTCGGGCCGGTCGGTGGTGTGCTCGGCAAACACGAAATAGTTAGGGTCGGAGATGACGTAATTTTGCGGGCGTAGTTGTTTGAACACCTCGGCGTGGGCAAAGTTATTGACGCAGACCATTTCGGTTTGCCGGATAAAATGGAGGTGTGCAGCCAGCGACTCGTTCAGCGACGGGCCATTGCCCAGCACCGAGCAAAGGGGCAACTGCCGGGCGGGCAGCCGGGTCCGGTGCCGCGCCCGGATGGCCACTTTCAGCAGCGACAGTGCCGATGCCGCCAGTTTTGGGGGAAAGAGCAATAATTGGGTAAGAAACAAATCGACCATGCCATCGGCCTCTGGGATGAGGACCTTTATGCTCACAAAATAACAACAAAAAAGGGGCACTCTAACCACGCAGAAACGAGTGCGCTTCGTTTATATGTCGCGCTCGAACACCAGTTTAGGCGATGGCAGGGCGCCCAGGTTTTGCTTGAACCGCAGCAGGCCGGGTTTTGGCCGACGGTCGCCATCGAGCGACAGGCCCAGATCGAGCAGCCGGATTTGCGCCTGCCGGCAATATTGAAACAGCCCGTCGGTGAGCATTACCATGGGGCTGCGGGTGTGGTAATCGGGGTCGGATGCCGGTAAAAAACTGTACAGAATATCGGTCCGCACCCGCACCGCCACCGTCAGCGCAATCAGCCGGTTGCCATCGCGCACGGTAAATACCGGAAACTGTCGGGGAAACGTATCCAGCAGTGCCAGCAGCCGGTTGTTGGGAATGGTGAGCCGGTAGCCCTGCCGGTGACGCGTTTCGGCAATAAACCGGGCCAGTTCGGGGCCATCAGGCCGGGGCCAGTGTTCGAACCGAAAACCAGCCCGGCTGCACTGGCGCAGCCGCCTTTGTTCGGACGGGTGCATCCCACCGGCAAAAGGCGCGGTGCCAACGGACAGAAAATAGGTTTGGTTCGACTCGGCCACCCCGAAACCTGCCCTGAGCAGCTGCCGGGTCAGTTGCGCTGCCTGCTCAGGGGCGTAGCAGTGGGGGTAGTTTGTTAGCCGAATGCGTGTGGCTCCCGCCCGTTTGGCATCGTGCAGCAGCCGGTCGATGAGGGCATCCAGAATGGTATCGGGCAGGTCGGCCACAAACTCGACCGATCCAAAGGGGGCTGCTGCGGGGCTGAGAGCCTGACCCGCGTGGATAAAATAAGCACAGCGGGCCTCGGTTTGACCGGTGCGCTGGTTGAGGGCCGCCACGGTATGCAGCGTGCCGGGGCCTTGTTGGGCCAGGTGTTCGGGCGTATTGAAGAAAAAACCCGGCGAACCGAATGGCGGGTATAAGTCCGGGCTTTGGCCCGACAGGATATGGTGCATTCAGGGCCGTTTTTTGCGGGCCATCTGCGCATATACCAGCTGAATAATACCATCTTTAAGGCCCAGATCAGGCACAATAATGGTTTCGGCACCGGCCCAGCGCATCACGGAGGTGTAAATATCGGCGGCCGGCACAATCACATCGGCGCGGTCGGCGTTCAGGCGCAGTTTGTTGATGCGATCCTCCTGGCTGAATTCGGCAATATAGTTGCGGATGCGCTCGATTTCGGTTCGGGTGGTGGTGGCATCTGCCGTTTTGGAGGCCAGGTTAAATAATTTACTGATGTTTCCGCCCGTGCCCACGGCGATTACCTCGCGCGAGGCATCGACGTTTTCCTGTACCCAATCCTCAATTTTTCGCCAGCCGCCCTTGATTTCCTTGCCTTCGAGCAGCCGCACCGAACCAATTTTGAACGAGCGTGAGTTCATTTTCTGCCGGTTCACATACAGATTCAGTTCCGTGCTGCCGCCCCCCACGTCGATGTGCAGAAACTGTCGGTCGTCGAGTGCCTGCACCACCACGTTATTAATGAGCTGGGCTTCTTTCTGGCCGTCGATGATATGAATTTTCACGCCGGTGGCGGCTTCGATGCGCTGCACCACCTCGGGGCCGTTGGTGGCTTCGCGCAGGGCCGAGGTGGCGCAGGCCATATAATCTTCTACCTCGTGCAGCTCCATCAGCAGTTTATAGACCTGCATGAGTTTGGTGGTGCGGGCTTCGGATTCGGGCGTGAGGGCACCAAAATTAAACACGTCGTGGCCGAGCCGCAGCGGAAACCGGACGTATTCGACGCGCTTGAAGCTAACGATGTCATCGTTGTGCAGAATCGTCGAAATTTGCAGACGGGCCGCGTTGGAACCGATATCTATGGCTGCCAGTTTCATGAATACTAAGCGAAAGGGTGAACAGGCAAGTTTTTGGAAAGACATTCAGAGCGACAGGAACAGTAAGGCTGTTGGCGCATTGGCCTGTTCATGCCTTACCGGTGTCAGGCTCTGGCAAAAGTAATGGAATTTTGCCGATCAGGGTTTGTATCCGTATTTTTGCGTAGATTCCTGAACATGTCCTTGCCCAGTTCATCCATTCTGCAATTCCACCACGCACATCCCGCCAGGGCGTGCATTAACGGCGATAGCTTTTGAAAACAGTAGCTGAACTTCTCCAGGAGCGCATTCTGGTACTTGACGGGGCCATGGGGTCCATGATCCAGCAATACACCCTCACCGAAGCCGACTACCGGGGTGATCGATTTGCCAACTGGCCGCAGGATCTCCAGGGAAACAACGATTTGCTGTCGCTCACCAAACCCGCTGTCATTCAGGAAATTCACCGCCAATACTTAGCGGCCGGGGCCGACATCATCGAAACCAACACCTTCAGCAGCACAACCATTGCCATGGCCGACTATGGCATGGAGTCGCTGGCCTACGAACTCAACTTTGAATCGGCCCGGATTGCCCGCCAGGCTACCGACGAGTTTACGCGTCAGGACCCCGACAAACCGCGCTTTGTGGCCGGTGCCATGGGGCCAACCAACCGCACGGCCAGCCTTTCGCCCGATGTAAACAACCCCGCCTACCGCGCCGTTACGTTCGATGATCTGGTCAATGCCTATTACGAGCAGGTTAGCGGGCTGGTCGATGGCGGGGCCGATTTGCTCCTGGTAGAAACGATTTTCGATACGCTCAACGCCAAAGCCGCCCTGTTCGCGATTGATAAATATTTTGCGGACCACCCCACTCCCGGCCCTAACGGGGTGGAGTACCCCCTCCCCATCATGATTTCGGGCACCATCACCGATGCCAGCGGCCGCACCCTGTCGGGCCAAACGACCGAAGCGTTTTTGTACTCGATGTCGCACCTGCCGCTCCTGAGCGTGGGCCTGAACTGCGCCCTCGGGGCCGAACTGATGCGGCCCTACAGCCAGATTCTGTCCAAAGAATCGCCGTTTTTCACGTCGGCCTATCCCAATGCGGGTTTGCCCAATGAGTTTGGCGAATACGACGAAACGCCCGATATGATGGCCGCCCAAATCGAAGACTTCATCCAGAGCGGTTTTGTCAATATTGTGGGCGGCTGCTGCGGCTCCACGCCCGACCACATCCGCGCCATTGCCGCCGTAGCCGCCAAATACCCGCCCCGCCAGCGGCCCCTGCCCGAACCTTACCAGAAATTGAGTGGCCTGGAGCCTTTGAAAATTACCGAACTAACCAACTTTGTCAACGTTGGCGAGCGCACCAACGTAACCGGCTCCAAGATGTTTGCCCGGCTCATCAAAGCAGGCAACTACGACGAAGCCCTCAGCATTGCACGCAGCCAGGTAGAAGGCGGGGCGCAGGTGATCGACGTGAACATGGACGAAGGCATGCTCGACTCGGAGGAGGCCATGACCACGTTTTTGAACCTGATTGCCGCCGAACCCGACATTGCCCGCGTGCCCATTATGATCGACTCCTCCAAGTGGGAAGTGATTGAAGCGGGGCTGAAGTGCGTGCAGGGCAAGGCCATTGTTAACTCCATATCGCTCAAAGAAGGCGAAGTCGCCTTCATCGAGCGGGCGCAGCTCGTTCGGCGCTACGGGGCCGCTGCGGTGGTCATGGCCTTCGACGAAACCGGCCAGGCCGACTCCTACGAACGACGTATCCAGATTTGCGAACGGGCCTACCGGGTGCTGGTCGATACGGTGGGGTTTGCCCCGCAGGATATTATTTTCGATCCCAACATCCTGACCGTAGCCACGGGTATCGAAGAACACAATAACTACGCCGTCGATTTTATCAATGCCACGCGCTGGATTAAGCAAAACCTGCCGCTGGCTAAAGTGAGCGGGGGCGTTTCCAACGTGTCGTTCTCCTTCCGGGGCAACGATGTGGTGCGCGAAGCCATGCACTCGGCCTTTTTGTACCACGCCATCCGCGCGGGCATGGATATGGGCATCGTGAATGCCGGGCAGCTGGAAATTTACGACAGCATTCCCAAAGAGCTGCTCGACCGCTGCGAAGACGTTTTGCTCAACCGCCGGCCCGATGCCACCGAACGCTTAGTGGATTTTGCCGAGACAGTCAAAGCCAAAGGCAAAGTGATGGTGCAGGACGATGCCTGGCGGCAGGAACCCGTTCGGGAGCGGCTCAAACACGCCTTAGTGAAAGGCATTACCGACTTCATCGATCAGGATGTGGAAGAAATCCGACATCAGGTGGCGCGGCCGCTACACGTGATTGAAGGGCCGCTCATGGACGGCATGAACATTGTTGGCGACCTGTTTGGTGCCGGTAAAATGTTTTTGCCCCAGGTGGTGAAATCGGCCCGGGTGATGAAAAAAGCCGTTGCCTACCTGACTCCGTTCATCGAAGCCGAAAAATCCGGCGAAGCCAGCTCATTTGCCGGTAGAATTCTGATGGCAACCGTGAAAGGCGATGTGCATGACATCGGCAAAAACATTGTGAGCGTGGTGCTGGGCTGCAACAACTACGAAATCATTGACCTCGGCGTGATGGTGCCAACCCAGAAAATTCTGGACGCGGCCCGCCAGCACAACGTCGATATTATTGGGCTGAGCGGACTGATTACGCCCTCGCTCGACGAAATGGTAGGGGTGGCCAAAGAAATGGAACGCCAGGGATTTACCATTCCGCTGCTCATTGGTGGGGCCACCACCTCGCGGATGCACACGGCCGTTAAAATAGACCCCCACTATTCAGGGCCGGTTATCCACGTGCTCGATGCCAGCCGGAGTGTGCCCGTGGCCGGGCGGTTGGTGAGCGACACGGTGGGCACCAAAGAGAAAATATTTGCCGACATCAAAGCCGAATACGCCCAGCTGCGGGTAGACCATGCCAAACGGCAGAAAGAAAAAAACCTGCTTACCTTAGAAAAAGCCCGCGCCAACAAAACCGCCATCGACTGGGCTGGCTTTGAGCCGACAAAGCCGCAGTTTCTGGGAAACCGATATTTTCAGGATTATGACATTGCCGAACTGGCCAACTACATCGACTGGACACCATTTTTCCAAACCTGGCAGTTGAGCGGCAAATACCCGGCTATTTTCGAGGATGCCGTAGTGGGTGTGGAAGCCCGCAAACTCTTTGCCGATGCCAAAGAACTTTTGCAGGAAATAATCGACAAAAAACTCCTGCGGGCGAAAGCCGTAGTTGGTTTTTATCCCGCCAATACCACCGACGACGACCTGCTGCTCCACGAATTTGAGGAATCGGTGCGCGAGGTAGCCTGCGAGCGGCACGGTTCGCACCAGCATGTCGAATACAAAGGGCCACTCACCCACAATGGGGGCGTTGCCCAGCCCCTACAGGCCATACACAATGAACACGGACTGGCTGAAACCCCCATTGGCGGTTTGGGAACCCTGCATTTTCTGCGG
>JAYVAP010000256.1:0-2439 GCA_043750915.1 Spirosoma sp.
CCGGCCTGTTCGGCCAGCTGGGCGCACTGCAGCGCGTGTTCGCCCTGGGTTACGGGTTCTCCGTAATAGGCATCCTGCCCGGCCTGGGCGAATAAATCGGTGATATCGTTCATAAAAACAGACCGATGGTAGGGCTTATGGCCGTAGTTACGCGTAGGACAGGTAGGTACGCTCCACGGTTCCGTCGTCGTAGAGGTCGATCAGGGCGTAGCCGGCTTTGGTTTGGTAGTAGGTATCGCTGGTCCACCAGTTGCCGCTGACGGCTCCGTTGCAGAGATAGGCTACGCCGTTATAATCGACCCGGTCCAGCAGGTGCATGTGGCCGCTCAGGGCCGTTTTCACGTTTGGATACTGATAAAACAAAGCCACCAGATCGGCCGAATCGGTGTGCATCAGCCCATCCGAAACCAGCAGGTTACCGGCATTGGCTTTTCCGCGCCCAAAAAAAGGCGTGGCACTCAAAATGGGGATGTGCGACAGGATCAGGACCGGCGTTTTGGGGTTTGTTTTGGCCAAATCGGCCTTCAGCCAGTCCATTTGCTCGGCGTCGATATGGGCGGTATACCACTTGCCTTCGGGGGTGGGCTGAACGCTGTCGAGCACAATAAAATGCCAGCCGTTGCGGTCGAAAGCGCGGTACCGTCCGCTTATTTTCATTTGCTCCACAGCCCATTTCTTTCCGTAGAGCGGATCACTTTTGGCCGCTTCAAAACCCCACACATCGTGGTTGCCGATGCAGTACTCGATGGGCAGCGAGCTGTTGGCCCTCACAACCGTGTGCCAGGCATCCCACTGGGCTTTCACCTTGTCGCGGTCCCGCGCCAGAGCATCCATGATGGTGTCGCCCCCGTGCAGGATAAACTGGGGTTTGTCGGCCTGATTCTGCGCGTGTTGCAGGCATTTGGCAATGGCCTCCATCGGCTTTTTGTCGGCGGTGATGTGCGTATCGCCGAGGTAGGCAAACCGCACGGAGCGTTTGCGTGCCTTGTTCGGCGCAGCCATTAAGTCGGGAGCCGCCAGCAGGGGCAGCAGGCCGGCGGTTTTAAGGAGCGATCGACGGTTCATTAAAATCAGTATGTTATGTAAGAAAAAACAGCATCGGCGAAGACCGGACTGGCCTGCCGCCGATGCTATTTAGATCATTTGTTCTGCATTTAAAAACGGAGCGCTTCAGCATCGGCTAAGCGGGCGGGCGTTTATTTTATTTATCCCACCAAACGGGCGTATTCAGATCGTCGGCCCCCTGCCGGCTCACGGCTTCGGCCCGGTTGGTGCCGTTGAGCGACTGCTCGGCGAGTGGATACGGAAAACGCACCGGCACCTTGTTGTTGTTGAGGTTGTCAGGACCGGGCGTAACCGCTGGAATACCCGTCCGGCGCCAGTCGAACCAGGCTTCCAACCCGTTGAAGAGCAGGGCCACCCATTTCTGGGTTCCAATTTTCTCTAACTTCTGCTGCGTGGTACCGGTATAGGCCACGCCCGGCTGGGTAAAATAAGTGGCCGGGGGCGTTGTGTCGATGCCGTAGTCGGCCGGGACAATGGCTTTATAATACGCCATGTTGGCCTGGATACCGTTCAGGTAGTAGGTCTCGGCACTTCCGGTGGTGATGAGGTTTTTTTCGCGGGCTTCGGCCAGCAAAAACTGCACCTCTGCGTAGGTCATCACCAGTCCACGCGCCACATTGGGCACGGGCGCGGGGCTGCTGCACACTAAACACGCAAAGGGCAACCCCACGCGCGAAACCCCCTGCGGCCCGCCGTTATAATTCAGGGCGGGCGTATCGCCCAAACCGTTTGGCACGCCCGCATACTCAATTTTCCCCGGTGCCGACGGCTTCTCTACCGGCCGCGCAAAGACGGGCAAACGCGGGTCGTTGAGGGCCAACAGCCGGTCGACCAGCGACTTACTGGCCCGAAACTCGTCGAACGAGCCAACCCGCGAGCCGTAGAGCGGCCATTGGTTGGGCGCACTGGCCTGGTAGGTCAGGGCTGCGTTGTCGGCGTTGGTTTCCATGATCGGATTAGCATTGTTGGCTAAGATAGCCTGCAAATCAGCGGCTACACTGCGTTTTGTGGAGATGCGCATCAGGGCACGGAGTCGCAGCGAGTTGGCTAACTTTTTCCAGCGGGTCAGGCCTGCCGTGCCGCCCCCGAACAGAATGTCGCCCGCCAGCACTTCCGTACTGGTGCCAATCAGGTCGTTGGCCCGGGCCAGATCGGCCAGTATGCCCGCATAGACCACTTCCTGGGTATCGTATTTGGGGGCGTAGATGCCGGCTGACTTGGCCTTAGTGGCATCGGTATAGGGAATATCGCCGTAGGCATCGGTAGCAAGCGAAAACAACCACGATTTCCAGATCAGGGCCACGCCGAGGTAGTTATTCTGCTTATTGGCAGTAGCTAAGTCGATGATATTCTGCACATCACGCATATTACCGT
>JAYVAP010000257.1:0-7525 GCA_043750915.1 Spirosoma sp.
CTAACACCATAATCGCTGCGGCCATCGAAAAGCGCGTTGTCGGGGTTCCGAAACTGATTGACATCGGTAAATTTAAGGGCTGCGTTCTCGGCGTTGGTCGCAATATAACCCGCCGGATCGCTGTAGGCAGCCAAAAACTCGGTCCGGGCCGTGGCCGGGTCTACTTTGGTGAGCCGCAGGGCCAGGATCATGCGCAGCGAGTTGGCAAACTTTTTCCACCTGGTCGCACTGCCGTTAAACAGGATGTCGCCCACAAAGGCCCGGCCCCCATCGAACTGCGCATTGGCTTCTTTCAACTCCTTGAACAAATCGGTGTAAATAGCCTGCTGCGGATCGTATTTGACAGCTGTTTGCTGTTTCAGCGCGTCGAAATAAGGCACATCGCCCCAGCGGTCGGTCACGACAGAAAACAAATAAGCCTTCAGAATACGGGATACTGCCAGTTGATTGCTATTCGAGCCAAACTGTGCTACCTGGTCTTTGGTGGCCGGGTTAGTATTATAGTCGATAATGGTTTTCAGGTCCTGCAGCGACACGGCATAATACCGGTTCCAGTCGGCAAAGGTGGTGGCGTACTGCGAGTTTTCGGGATACTGGCTTTCCGACCAGTATTGCACGAACAAACGCGGCTCCGGAGCCAGCACCGTCAGTCGGCCGGCAACGCCCTCCAGCAGCGCACCGGTAGGCGTTGTTGGCGGAATGCCGGTAATAGCAGCCGTCAGCAGGGCCGACGTTGTGGGGGTCAGGGCTGCGTTGGGGGTCACGTTCATGTTCCCGAAATCACCGCAACCGGCCATAAAGCCCAAACTGGTGAGCAGGCCAACGGAAAGCAATTTGTGTTTTATGGAATTCATCTTGATGGTTCTTTATTTTAGAAGCTTAACCGAACGTTGAAACCCAGCGAGCGCGTACCGGGCTGCTGCCCATTTTCGCCAAACCGCTGCGACAACTCCGAGGGGTCGATGTTGCGGTTGGTGGCATAGATCAGGTAGGGATTACGCGCCACCACACTCAGACCAATAGTCTGGAAATAGCGGGTCGATTTAAGCGGAATGGTGTAGCCCAAACTCACTTCGCGCAGTTTAATATAGGACGCATCGAACACCGAATTATTGATAATGGCGTTGTTGCCAAACTGGTGGTAATAGTCGTAGCCGGCCACGTAGGTATCGATGGCTTCGCCCTTAGCGTTGGCTCCCTGCACCCGCACACCACCGCCATCGGCCACTTCGTCGCGAACGTTCTTGCCCTTGTCGTTGGTAGCCGCCGTGTTGGCATACAGCCCCGAATACTCCCCCCAGAAGTTAGACAGCGAGAAATACTTGCCGCCCTTCTGGTAGTCGATGGCAATGCCCAGCGTAAAGTTTTTGTAACGCAGCGAGTTCACTAAGCCACCCGTGAAGTCGGGCAGCACCGAGCCGAAATATTGATTGGGTGCAAACTGATAGGTACCGTCGTCGTTGAGCAACGCCCGTCCCTGGCTGTCATACACAATGCCATTGCCGCGCAGTTGCCCCCAGCGGTTGTTGCCGCCATTGTCTTTACCATCCGTATGAATAACGGTTGCGTAGCCAAAGGCAGCTCTCGTATCAAACGACTGGTCTGTCTGGCCAAAGGGCACCACCGTGGCCGCCTGAATGGAGTTGACACTGCCCAGACTGATAACCCGCGAGTTGTTGATGGCGAAGTTGAGGGTTACGTCCCAGTTGAAGTTTTTACCCACCACCGGCTTGCCGTCGAGCTGTAGTTCAATGCCGTTGCGCTCAATACGACCCGCGTTGATTACTTTTTCGGTAAAGCCGCTCACCGTGGTTACGTCTACGTTCAGAATCTCGTTGATTTTATTTTCGTGATAATATGTAAACGCCAGTCCCGCCCGGTTTTTAAGGAATCGCAGGTCAACACCGGCCTCAAAGGCCGACGACAGCGAGGGGATAATCTCGGGATTCGTCAGCAGGTTGGGCGTGGTGATAAGGCTTTGGGCGTTGTTATATTTGAACTGATTAACCTGGTAGTTCAGCGACAGCTGATAGGGGTTCAGGTCGGAGCCAACCTGCGCCCAGCTGGCCCGCAGTTTACCAAACGACAAAAACGGCAACGCACTGCGGGTTAGCTCAGAAAACACAAAACTGCCCCCTACCGACGGGTAGAAATACGAGTTCTTATCCGCTGGCAGGGCCGAACTCCAGTCGTTGCGGCCCGTCACTTCCAGAAACACCATATCACGCCAGCCCAGCGAAGCCCGCCCATACAAACTGCGCACTTCTTTGCGGAAGCGGTTATTGGTCAGGTTTGGCGTGCCAATGGAGTTACCAATGGCAAACAGGTCCGGCACAAACAGCCCCGCCGTCGTTTCCATATCGACCCGCGCATACCGATTGTCGCGGATGTTGCCGCCCACGTTGGCACTCAGGTCAAATTCGCCAAACGCGTTGTCATACGAACCCAGAAACTCGTAGTTGTCTTCCCGTTCGGTAATCTGCCCGGTTGAATACTGTGCTTTCACGCCCGTTTGGCCGCCACTGATTTCCAGCAGGTTCGGTGTTTTGTTTTCAAAGTTGGTGTTGCGCTGATTCCGGCGTAACCAACCCTGCACCCGAAAATGGTCGTTGAACTTGTAGGCCAGGTTTACGTCGCCAAAGAGCCGGTCGCGGTTGCTGGTATTGCTGATGTTGTCCTGATAGCCATACCAGTTGTACCAGTAGTTGCCCCGGTTAAAGCCAACCGAATTAAAGTTGGTGGTGGCCGTGGGGTTGTTGTGGTTCCAGCTCGCCAGCGCACCCGTGGGCGTGCGGAGGTCGCGCAGTTCACGCATCTTATCCATGTCCAGGTTGCGGTGAAACCATTGATTGAACGAACCGGCTCCCGAGAAGTTGGAATAGTCGTCGTCAAAATTACCAAATACCCGGTCGGTCGTGTAGTTCAGGTTCAGGCCCGCCGTCAGGTTTTTACCCAGATCGAAGTTGGTGGCAGCCGTAATGTAGCTGCGTTTGAGCGATGTGTTGGGCAACACCCCCGTTTGGTCGACATTGGTAAACGACAGCCGCAGGTTATAGCCCGTGCCGCCCGCCCGCAAGCTAACGCCGTTGTTCAGCGTTCGGCCATTATTATAAAAATTCCGGACGTTGTTGGGCTGGGGCGAAAAGGCAGCCGTTTTGAAAGCATAGGGATTGGGATTGGCCTGCGTACCCGGATACCAGGCGTACCAGGGGATATAGTCGCCCCCGTCCATGCGGGGTCCCCAGGATGCATCGTCTGAATAGTCGTGGTAGCGTTTGCCATCTAAGGCTTTCCACTCGGCCGGGTTGCCGGCTGCCCACTTAAAGGTCCGAAATTCGCCAACTCCGCCCCCACCATACTCATTCTGATACTTGGGAATGATGTTTACCTGATCGAAGGTTGTAGTGCTGTTAATGTCGACCCCGATTCCCTTGCGATTCAACCCTTTTTTTGTCGTAATCACAATAACACCGGCATCGCCCCGCTGTCCATACAGCGCAGTAGCATTGGGTCCTTTCAGCACCGACAGGGTTTCAATATCGTCGGGATTGATGTCGAGCGAAGGGGGCGTGCCACTGTCGGCGGTGAGGGGCGTACCATCGATCACGTAGAGCGGATTTTTGTCGACTAAGGAAGCCGCACCCCGAATGCGCACTACTGCGCCCGAACCCAATTTGGAACCTGCCTGGCTAAGCACCTGTAGGCCAGCCACTTTACCTGCCAGCGCGTTGCCCGCGTCGGCCTGCCGAACAACCTGAAGCTGCTCGCCACTGATTTGCTGGGTGGCAAACGAAACCGCGCGAACATCCCGTTTAATACCCAATGCCGTCACAATAACTTCCTGTAGCTGAGCCGCATCGGCAACCAGTTGCACATCAATGGTTGTGCGATTGCCAATGGCTGCTTCCTGCGTGGTGAAACCAATGAAACTGAATACCAGCGTTGAGCCGACAGGGGCGTTGAGCTGATAAGTGCCATTGGCTCCCGAACTGGTACCGCGCGACGTACCTTTTACGGCAATGTTTACGCCGGGAAGCACCGATCCATCTTCCGACGATGTAACTCTGCCGGTGATAGCTACATCCTGAGCGAGCACGGGCAAACTGAAAAGGAGCAGCAAAAGCGGCCCCATGAAAAGTTTTCTCATAAGTGAGTAATTAATGATAAACGTTAGGTTAGATGTAAGAACTATTATCAAAATTGTACAAAAAATGGTAAACTACCAAATATTCTATACTATTCGTTCTACAGAAATAGTACTCTTTTTGTCAGGAAACAGGAGACATTACAACAACACAATGCATAACTATTTGATAATCAGTGTTTTTTAGTGTTCGTGAGTTGCAGAAATTCAATCTAACACAGACCAATTTCCCTTAACCTTAGTTTAACACATGCCCCTCCCCGCGCCTATTTTCGGCAGGCAAAGACCGGGAAAAGCATCATTGTTTAGTTATATTTACCTGAGTACTTTTACGGTGATTCTATAACCAAAATAGCACTGTAGGACCGGTCCCACAGTGCTATTCGTCAATACGAACCAAACGTATTTCCTTCCCTAATACGGATTTTGCCTATTGTCTTTCAGCCAGGTATATTTTCCACCTCAACCAGCAGCGGCTTCCCCGTCAATTCAGCCAGCAACTCGTTTACGTTTACCGTGGCAAAACTGCTGGCGTAGTCGGCCATGGCGTAGGGAATAATAAGTTCGTTGCCGCTGATGATGCCCCCGCAGCTATACACCACGTTGGGCACGTAGCCTTCGCGTTCGTTTTCGTCGGGACTAAGGATAGGTTCCTTTGTGCGGCCAATGACCTTGGAGGGGTCGTTCAGGTCGAGCAGAAACGCCCCGATGGCATACTTGCGCATTGGCCCAACGCCGTGGCTCAGCACCAACCAGCCCTCCCTGGTTTCGATGGGCGAGCCGCAATTGCCCAGTTGAACGTACTCCCAGCTATAAGTTGGTTTTAGAATCAGCTCTTTGGTCTGCCAGAAATACAGGTCGTCGGAATACATCAGGTAAATATTCTCGCCGTCCTGCCGCGAAATCATGGCGTATTTGCCGTTGATTTTGCGCGGAAACAGGGCCATACCCTTGTTGGCCACTTCGGCCCCGTTTAGTGTGCTGACACTGAAATGCGTAAAGTCCTTTGTTTCAAGCAATTGAGGAAACGTCACTTTGCCATTATAAGCCGTGTAGGTAGCGTAGTATGTTACGGTGTCATCATCGTCGGTAAACTGCACAAACCGGGCATCTTCAATGCCGTTGGTTTCGTTGGGCGAGGTCGGAAAAATGCACCGCTCATCCAGGCTCTGGTCATCGTCGAAGTTAATTTCGTAGTTCGATTTAGCCAGTGCCAGCAAGCCGCCCGCAATGGTTTCGTATTCGGCATTGTAGCGAAACTGGGCCGACACGCGCTTGATCTGGGCTTCGAGTTCGGGCAGGCTGAACTCATCGCCCAAACCGGCCATCATTTTTTCCTGGATGCTGTTTTCCAGCCGCAGTTCATAGAGTTTGCGCTCAAACTGTTTCCGGCTGAACAGCTGATTCTGCATAATTTCGGGCGAGGTAACGTAGCGCGAGGGTTTGCGCAGCACAATTTTACCCACCTCATCGATATAGCCCATCCGAAACGAGATGGATGAGATGTGGCCCTCGCCCGTGGCCCGCAAACTCAGAATAAACCGTTTGTAGCCCGGCGGCACATTTTGCTGGTCGGGGTGCCAGATCATGGAGGGGTTGAACAGGGCGGCCGATTCGAGCGAGTACTCCATGGTAAAATAGGCACCCAGCAACAGTTTACGTGCCACTGTCAACGGCTCATCCGTGAGCAAGTGCGTCTTGATCTGCTCAAACCGCTGGAGCAGGAACCGTTCAAGTTTATGGTGGCGACCGCCAAACTCGCGAATCACTTCGTCGAGTTTATCGCTGGCTTCATCGTCCGACATGGACCCGACCCGGGCAATAATCTTCAGGGTACGGGTGGTACTGCCAAATTCAAACGGGCGAAACAGCACGCGGGCGGGGTCGGGCCGGAGAACAATACCGGTTCGGGTAGCTTTGATACTCATTGATTGTTGATACGACGTTTTCGTCCCACAAAATACAACGAAGCAAACACCGAAAGCAAGACAAAAGCCAGTAAGTTTGTTGGCCTGCCCCATAAAATAGCCCTGTTCTGCCAGGCGCTGTTTAGCCTTCTACCAGCGATGAAATCGATGCATTCACGGATTTTGTTTCGGCACGCTGTTTCTGAACGCTGTAGAGTTCGGCCAGCGCAAGCAGGTAAGACAGCGTGGACTCGGCACCCTGGTTTTGATTAACTCGGTCGATGTGCAAGCCGTCGCGGCAACCGCCCGTCTGCTGGTCGTAGAGCGGCAGGCCCAAGTCGTTCAGGCCCGAAAACCACTTGAATACCCGAATGGCTATCCGGTGCCACTCTGCATCACCCGTAATTTCGAGCGCGGCTAAACAAGCCGAAACGGTACTCTGCGCTTCCAGCGGCTGCTGATCGAAATAGGCACGGGACTGGCCCTTTCTATAAAATCCATTGGATCCAATTGGCTGAAAATGACCACGTTCGGCAGTTTGCAGTTTAATAAGCCACCGCAACGATGTCAGCCCAATCTGTACCAGCCGCTCATCGCCCGAGCGGATGAGCACCTGAGCCAGCACAGCATTATCGTACGACAGCACGTTTTCAAACCAGGGCCAGTCATCGGTGGCCGTTTCGGTATAGCGAAACATGAGTTTGTCGAGCAATTGCCGCTGAATGGTTTTAGCTAAACGGTCGTCGTTAAATTTTTTCTGGTATTCATAAATGCCCAGCAGGGCAAAGGCCCACGACCGGGGCGATGCCATGTGTACAATGGTGGGCAGCACTTTTTCGAGCAGGCTCATGGCCCAGATAACCGTATTGCGATCCGTGGACCGGCCAATGCAGGTGCCCAGTGCCCAAACAGTCCGTCCGGTGCTGTCGTCGGAGCCAAACTCTTCGAGCCAGCGCCGGTCGTAGCTCATAAAATTGCGAAAACGCCGGTGCTCATCGGTATACGCATGGTTGATAAAAGCGCAGTAATTATCGGCAGCATGGGCCAGCTTACGGTCGCCTAAGCCAGCTTCCTGCAGCATCAGGGCCAGAATCAGGGCGCGGGCATTATCGTCGGCGCAGTAGCCTTCTTCATAAAATGGCAGGTGATGGCGGGCGTGCTGCACGATACCGGTAGAGTCGGTCAGGCGGAACAGATGATCGAGCCGGAGGGCGGGCAGTTTGAAAGCAGCACTGCCATGCCCCCCCATGACGTAGGGCGAGTGGTTGTTAATGGTGCTCATGCGCTCCTGCCGCGCCTGCGCAAAGGAGTCGGCATATTGCTGAATAACGTGTTCCCAAATCATGTCGCGCCCCATCATGTAGGCCCGTTTGCGCATGGCATGGCGCGTTGGCTCGTCAACGAGCAGGTTGATTATCTGATCCGCAATGGCTTCCGAATCGCCGAACGGCACCAGTAACCCCCTCCCGTCGGC